>NZ_JBFREQ010000021.1:0-127418 GCF_052114385.1 Variovorax sp. M-6
TGGGAGTCCTCGCACAAGATCGACCTGAGCGATGCGGGCCTGCTGCGCGACCTGCAGAAGCGCCAGCTCGATCCGCATCAGCTGGTGCTCGACGGCAGCAACGAGGCGCACAAGGACAAGCCGGACAAGCACAAGGCGAAGGGCTGAGCTATGGCGCCGGCACGACTTCGTAGTAGACGCCGCTGGATCCGAAATAGGGCTTGTACCAGGTCTGGCCGACCTGGTAGTAGTGGGTCCCGTTGACGACCATGTCCCTCGCTCCACCAGGCACCTGCGACACCTGGGTGCCGATCGGCAAACTGGGGTGGACCACATAGGCGGGCTGCGGGACCACGATGGTCGCGGGCTGTTGGACCACGACCGTGGCGGGGCGTGCCGCTGTCGCGACCGCGGCGCCCACCGCCATTCCGGCGACCGCACCGGCGGCGGCACCGCAGCCGTAGCAGCCGGAGGGGCGGTAATAGGGATGATCGTAGGGACGGTGCGCGCCGCCGACCGCAACCGCTCCGCCGCGCCAGCCGCCCGCAGCGGCGACCCATGCATTCGCAGAAGACAAGGGAGCGAGCGTGCCTGCCACGATCGCGACGCTGAAGACGAAAGTCTTGATTTGCTTCATCACATTGCCCTTTGCGTGATCACTTGACCTGATCGGTCTGCTTGAACTCGATCTTCGCCGCACCCTTGGGGATTGACGCGTTGAATGTCTGCGACGCAACGGGTGCGTCGAGCTTCCAATCGGAGAACTCCACGGTGAACGTCGGCTGGCGATCGCCGCTCCGGTAGGAAACGACCATCAGGCGCGGCAGCTTGTCCTTGGCACCGATCCAGACTTCCCAGTCCAGTCCCTCGGCAGTGAATGCCAGGTGATCCGTCTTGACTCCGCCGACGATCGACTGACCGACCCAGAACGCGCTCAAAAGATCTTTCGTCAGGAACACATAGGGGTCCGGAACGAGAATATCCAGAAACGGCCTCGTGGCGTCGGACCCCGGCTGCTCGCTTGTCATGAGCGCTTCGATGGCGCCGCCCGCCGCCTCGCGTTGCGCATAGAACTTGCGGTCCACGCCTATGGCGGTCACCGTCTTGCCGTCGTAGACGATGTCGCTCGGAAACAGATCTCCACGCGCTGCCACGAACAGCTTGTCGGGCCGTTGCATCACCACGCGCGAAGAAGCGAACAGGCTGACGTATTGCCCGGTCGGAGAGGGCGTCGGGACGATACCCCGTATCTTGAAACCAAGGGTTCTTGCACCGGCCAGCGTGTCACTCATGGCCTTGAGCAGGCCGAGGGCGCGTTCGTCCTTGAACGCCTTCGTGGGTGCTGCGGCTGGCGCGGATGCCTCTTGGGCCAGTGCAACGCGATGGGATCCCAGCAGCGCCGAAGCCGCCAGCAAGGCGTAGCCAAGCCGATGACTGATTCTTTTCAGATTGAGGTTCATTCAAATATTCCAGAACTGGTTGAGACCCACGTGACTTGCCAGAAAGTCCTCGAAGGTCCGCTTTGCGGGCCCCCTGAATGAGCCATTGCGCCGATCCTGTCGCAAGGGTCACCAAGTGATGGACGCAGGCTTTCGTCATCGACGACCGCTGGATCGACAGCGATGCCGATGCTCACCGTGGGGCAACAAGTACTCTGACTGCCTGCGAACCCGCCGTCTACTGCCCTTTAGGGAAGGTGTGCATGGGCATGCCGCCGGCCTGTCCAAGCGCTAGCGTCGGCAGGGTGAACAGGCCCTAGATCAATCCCAGTTCGCGCGCCCGCGTCACAGCCTGCATGCGGTTCTTCACGCTCAGCTTGCCGTTGATGCGACGAAGATGGCTATCCACCGTGTTTGAACAGCCGGACGCGTCGTCGCGCTGGTAGGGGTGACGCTGGCCGCCGGCGTCGTCACCTGGGCTTTCTCGCCCATCAAGTTCCAGGCCGACATGGGAATTCTGCTGACCTTCATGTTCCTCTGGAACATGGTCGGCGCCCTCGTGCTCATCCCGGCACTCTCGCACTTCCTGCTCAACGACCGCCACATCCAGCGCGCCGTGCCCATCGAACGGCGTGCGGCCGCCGAACCCTCCGGCGCCGCCCGGGCTTTCGCCGCGGCAGAGCATTCCGGCCAGGCGCCACGTAGCGGTCCGCCCACGCCCGCGTGACAGGTGCGGCCCGCTTGGTCGACCCTGGCGTTGGTAACCATTTGCGTCGGGCACCGTACAAGGTGCGATGCATGCACCTTGAGGCATCCCGCCGTACAGGGTGGGCGGGGGTTGACCGATATTCGCGCCCGCCCCGGGCGGACGCGTTCCTGGAACACGACGGATTTGCGATCCGGCGCCGGCGGGAGCAAACTCACGGGACGGCGACCCTGCCGTGTTTGCGCGCAAGGAGGATTGCCATGTCCATTCCTTCCCATCTGTCCAGCTATCTCGACCAGCGTGGCGCACGCTATGAGGTCTCCATGCACGGACACAGCCATAGCAGCCTGGAGACCGCCCGCTGCGCCAACGTCAGCCCGGGCCAACTGGCCAAATCGGTCATCCTCGAGGACGAAGACGGCTGCGTGATGGCCGTTGTTCCCGCCGACAGGATGGTCATGCTCGGCGAGTTTTCGCGCTTCGTCGGTCGCCACAGGCTGAAGCTGGCCGGCGAGGCCCGTATCGCAGCGCTGTTCGATGACTGCGACCCCGGCGCGATACCGCCAGTCGGAATGGCATGGGGGATGCCGACCATCGTCGATGACGAACTCGAATCCAATGACGTCGTCTACATGGAAGGAGGCGATCACGAGCGGCTGCTGCGGATGTCGCACGAGCAGTTCCATGCGCTGATGCGTGCCCAGCCGCACGGGAGCTTCTCCAGGACCCCGGAGCTCTGAAGGCGCCTGACGGGCGCGCTGACCGGCAGTGATGGTCACGGCGACCTTCCGCTTCTACGAGGAACTGAACGACTTCCTGGCGCGTGAGCGGCGAGGGCGCGAGTTCTCCTGCCCGTGCGCGCGCATGGCGACCACCAAGCACATGATCGAGGCGCTCGGCGTTCCGCATACCGAGGTCGAACTGGTGCTGGTCAACGGCGGGTCGGTCGGCTTCGAGACCTTGCTGCACGACGGCGACCGGGTCGCAGTCTTTCCGCAGTTCGAAGCCCTCGACATCACGCCGCTGCTGCGCGTTCGCGAGCGCGCATTGCGCGTGACCTGCTTCGTCGCGGACGCGCACCTGGGAGGCCTCGCGCACCTGCTGCGCATGACCGGGTTCGACACGCTGTACGACAACCAATTCCGCGACGAGGAGATCGAGCGAATCGCCGGCGCGCAAGGACGCATCGTGCTGACGAGAGATCGAGAGCTGCTCAAGCGCCGGGGCATCACGCATGGATGCTACGTGCATGCGTTGCGGTCTGCGCAACAGTTGCGCGAGGTCTTTGATCGACTCGACCTTGCGCGTGGCGCGCGGCCGTTCACGCGATGCCTGGAATGCAACACGCCCTTGCACGAGATCGACAAGTCGTTGGTCGCCTCGACCTTGCCGTGGATGGTGCGCGAGCGCTACCAGCGTTTCAGCACCTGCGATACATGCCGGCGCGTCTTCTGGGAGGGTTCGCATTGGCAGCGGATGCGCGCCATGGTGGACGAGTTGGTGTCTCGATGAAAGCGGAGGGTGGGCGCGACCGCGACCTTCGGGCGCTCGATGGCTATCTCGCCAGATGAATCAGCAAGAGTAGAGGAGACCGCCATGGATTGCGATGTCCTGATCGTCGGCGCCGGACCCACCGGACTGATGCTTGCCAACCAGCTCGGCCGGCGCGGAATTCGCCCGCTGATCGTCGACCGGCACGCGGGGCCCTCGCAGCAGACCCGCGCGCTCGGCGTCCAGGCGCGCACGCTGGAGATCTACGCCCATCTCGGCATCGCCGAGCGCGCCATCGAGCTCGGCAAGCGCGGCACGGGCGCCAACCTGTGGGCCGAGGGGCAGATGATGGCGCGCGTGCCACTGAGCGAGGCCGGCAGGCACGTGACGCCGTACCCCTACATCCTGATCCTCGGCCAGGACGACAACGAGCGGCTCATGGGCCACAGGTTGAAGGACTGGGACCTGGCGGTGCAGTGGAACACCGAGATGGTCGCGCTCGCGCAGGAGCCCGGCCACGTGACGGCGACGCTGCGCGACGCCGACGGCACGACCCGCCGTGTCGACGCCACCTGGGTGGCCGGCTGCGACGGCGCGCGCAGCGCGGTGCGCGAGCTGAACGGCATCGGCTTCCCCGGCGCGCCCTACGAGCACGTGTTCTTCGTCGCCGACGTCGAGATGACGGGCGGCATGGTGCCGGACGAGGTCAACGTGTATCTGTGGAAGAGCGGCTTCCACCTGCTCTTCCCGATGCGCGGCAAGAACCACTGGCGCATCGTCGGCATCCTGCCGCCCGAGCTGCGCGGCAAGGACGACGCGCGTTTCGAGGAGGTGGTTCCCTCGCTGCACGCCGAGGCCGGCGCCGGCCTGTCCTTTCAGGCCTGCAGCTGGTTCTCCACCTACCGCATCCACCACCGCAGCGCATCGCGCTTCCGCGATCGCCGCTGCTTCCTGCTCGGTGACGCGGCCCACGTCCACAGCCCGGTGGGCGCGCAGGGGATGAACACCGGCCTGCAGGATGCCTACAACCTGGCATGGAAGCTCGCCCTGGTGATCGAGGGCGAGGCCGGCGACACGCTGCTCGACTCCTACGAGGCCGAGCGCCTCCCGGTCGCGCGGCGCCTGCTCGAAACCACCGACCGCGGTTTCAGGCTGGCGGTCTCCGACGCACCGATCGCTGGCCTGGTTCGCACGCGCGTGCTGGCCCGCTTCGCCGCCTTCGCGATGGGCCGCGAGCGGGTGCAGCAGATGGCGTTTCGCACCGTTTCGCAGATCGGCATCCACTACCGCGAAGGGCCGCTGGCGACCTCGCTGGGCGAACTCCCGGCCGAGGCCCCGCATGCGGGCGATCGCTTTCCGTGGCTGCAGCTGCGCTTCGATGCCAACGGACCCGTCGAGGATGTGTTCGAGCGACTGGAAGACACGCACTTCCACCTGATCGTGTTCGGACAGGCCTTGCCGGCCGAGCCGTTGCCGGACTTCGGCCGCCTGCTGCACGTCCATGTCCTGCCGGCGGGCGCCGCGAACGATGCCGAACTGGAGCGCCACCACATCCCGCAGCCCGCGTTCTATCTGCTGCGGCCCGACGGCTACATCGGGCTCTGCGGCCGGCGCCTGGAGGCCGCCGCGGTGGCGCGCTATGGCGCGGAGCGATTGAGGCTGGGCTGACGGCCCTGTCGGAGCGCCGGTGCCGGCCGGCCTGCTCAGTCCGCCTTGATATGGCGCGCCTTGATGATCGCCGCGTAGCGCTTGCTGTCGTCGCTCAGCACCGTGCGAAACTCCGCCGGACTGACCGGCGTGGGTTCGGCGCCGAGACTGTCGATCACCGCTCGCACGGCCGGCGTCGCCAGCGCCTTGTCGATCTCCCGATTCAAGCGGCCGACGATCTCGGGCGGCGTGCCGGCCGGGACATAGAAGCCATGCGTGGTGCCGGCGTCCAGGCCCTTCAGCCCGGCCTCGTCGAGCGTGGGCACGTCCGGGAACAGCGCCGAGCGCTTCATCCCGGCCACGCCGATCATCCTCAGCTTGCCCGCACGCACCTGGCTGATGGCGATGCCGGGGTCGAAGTAGTAGTCGACCTGTCCACCCAGAAGGTCCTGCAGCGCCGGCGCTGCGCCCTTGTAGGGCACGTGGACCGTGGAGATGCCGGCCTGGCTGTTCAACATCTCGGCCGCGAGATGCGGGCCGGTGCCGTTGCCTGCCGAACCATACGAGAGCTTGCCCGGATTGGCCTTGGCATAGGCAATGAACTCCGCGACATTCCTGACCGGGATCTCGGGCCGGACGACCAGAAACAGCACCATGCGCGAAGCGCCCGCCACCGGCACCAGGTCCTTCATGGGCGCGAAGGACAGCTTGTCGTAGATGTGAGGATTGATCGCCACGGTGCTCCCGGCCGACATGAGCACCGTGTAGCCGTCGGGGGCCGCCTTGGCCACCGCGTCGGCACCGATGTTGCCGCTCGCGCCGACCTTGTTCTCTACCACGACCGGTTGCCCGAGCGCCTCGTACAGCGGGATGGCGATCGCCCGCCCCACGACGTCCGGCGAGCTTCCGGGGGGAAAGTTGACGATGAGGCGGATTGGCTTGCTCGGCCAGGGCGCGGGCGATTGCGCCAACGCGGCGGGCGCGGCACCGGCAAGCATGGCGATGGCGGACAGCGTGGCCAAGGCATGGCGGCGGGTGCGTCGTTGAACGGGTTTCTGCATGGTCGGATTCCGTTCATGCCTCTACGGGCAGGCCGGTGAAGTTCTCGGAGAACTGAAGGCGTCCGGCGGGGGTGCCGGTCATGTAGTCGAGGTCTGCGCGTTTCAGGCGCCGCGTGAAATCGCTGTCGCCGGAGAACTGATGAACCATGGTGCACAGCCCGGCAGCGAAGCGATGCACCAGCCACATGCGCTTCAGGCAGGTCTGCGAATAGCGTCCCAGCGCGCCGTCGTCCGAACGCTTGTAGTACGCCGTCAGCGCCCGGCCCAGTACCTTGACATCGGCCATCGCGGAGTTCAGCCCCTTGGCGCCGGTGGGCGGCACGATGTGCGCCGAATCGCCGGCCAGGAACAGGCGGCCGTGCTGCATCGGTTCGGACTGGAAGCTGCGCATTGCGGTCACGCCCTTCTGGGTGATCCGCCCCTCGTTGATGGGAGGCATGCCGGGCACGTCCAGGCGCTTGTGCAACTCGGACCAGATGCGGTCGTCGGACCAGTTGTCCGGGTGTTCGTCCGGTGCGCATTGAAGATACAGGCGCGTCACGCTCGGAGAGCGGATGCTCTGCATCGCGAATCCGCCTTCGTCGCAGCCCCAGACCACTTCGTTCGTTGCAGGTGCCGATTCCGAGAGGATGCCCAGCCAGCCGAACGGGTACACGCGGTCGTACCCCTTGAGCACGCCGGGAGGCATCGCGCTGCGGCTGATGCCGCGAAATCCGTCACAGCCGACCACGAAATCGCAACGCAGTTCGCGAGGCGAGCCGTCCCGCTGGAAATGCAGCACGGGTTGGGGCGTGTCGATGCCTTCGATGCGCTCGACCGGCGTGTCGAAGAGCATTTCGGCGCCCGAGCGCAGCCGCGCGGCCATCAGGTCGGCAACGACCTCATGCTGCGGATACACCCACGCGCGGCGCCCTCCCGTGGCCTGGTGGAAATCGATGCGATGCGATGCGCCGCCGAAGCGGAAATCGATCGCGTGCTGCTCCAGGCCCACGCTCGCGATGCGATCTCCGAGGCCGAACTCCCTGAGCATCTCGACGGTGCCGTGTTCCAGCACGCCGGCGCGCAGGCGACCCTGCACATGCTCGCGCCCGGCGCGTTCGACGATGACCGATTCGATGCCTTCCAGATGAAGCATGTGCGAGAGCATCAACCCCGCCGGACCCGCTCCGACGATACCTACCTGTGTCCGGTTCATGCCTGCTCCTCCAGCGTGATCAGGCCCATGCCGGTCGTCATCGGTGCGTAGTAGTTGCGGTGCATCCGCCGCACCTTGCCCGACAGCGCGCCGCGCATGACAAGCCACATGATCAGCTCGATTCCCTCGACGCCGAACTTCTCCATCAGTTCCTGGTGCGTGAGCTGCAGCAGGCTTTCGGGATCGGACTCGATGCGATCCAGGAAATCCAGATCGTTGTCGCGGTGCATGGCACCGAACTCGCTGCCGGTCAGCTGGTGCGACATGCCGCCGGTGCCGATGATCGCCACGCGGATGTCGGGCTCGAAGGATGCGACGGCGCGCCGGATCGCCTGCCCCAAGCGATGGCAGCGGCGCGCAGTCGGCAGTGGATGCTGCAGCACGTTCACGGCGATCGGGATGGTGGGCACGGGCCAGCTGTCGCCATGCTCGAAGCACAGGTGCATCGGCACCAGAAAGCCGTGCTCCACGCGCATTTCCTGGCAGACGGTGATGTCGAATTCGTCGTACACCAGCGAACGACACAGGTGTTGCGAGAACTCCAGGTCGCCCGGAATTGCAGGCAGAGGCCGCACGCCGAAGCCTTCGTCGGCGATGCCGTAGCTGTCCGCGCAGCCGACGGCAAAGGTCGGGTACTTGTCGAAGAAGAAGTCGGCGCCGTGATCGTTGTAGACCATGATGGCGACATCGATCTTCATCTCCCGCAGCCAGGCACGCACCGGCACGTAGGCGTCGAAGAGCGGCTTCCAGGCCGGCGTGGTGTCGCGACCCCGGTCGTAGGCGCCGCCGATGGAAGGCACGTGGGAAGTCCCGATGCCCGCAACGATGTGTCCCATCAGACGGCCTCTCTCTGGTTGCGGGTGGACAGGAATTGCTCGTAGCTCTCGCCGCGCATCTGAGCGCCCATGTGGTAGAGCCCGTTGCGCGTCACCACGCCCAGCTTGATCAGAAAGTAGATGTTGCCGCCGGCGGCCAGCAGGCCCGGGAAGTCGCGCCTGCGCACCAGCTCCTTTTCGGCGTCGGTCAGCGAATAGGCCGCCATGAAGGCCTCTTCGTCCTGCGCGTAGGCGTCGCGCTGGTGCGCCTGCGACAGCGCATTGCACATCTTGTTGATGCGGTAGCCCCGCCACGATGTGCTTAAATCAAACACGTCGGAGCCCGCTATCCTGGCGCCCCGCTCAAGCTGCTGAATCGTCACTGATCGCCCTTTCGGTATGGATGTGCGGGCGAGTCTAGGAGTCGATGCGGTAGTTCTTCTATACAACTATCCGTTCGGAATCGGTTCGAGGTTCCGTGCGAAGGCCTTGCCGTCATGTCGTTCGCCCAGCCCGTCGTCGTCGAAGACCTCCTGAACTACAAGCTCAACCGCCTGATGGCGAGCAGCGGCTCGATGGTGACAAGGCTGTGCGAAGGCCGCTACGGCATCACCCGGCGCGAATGGCGACTGATCTGCATCCTTGCGTCGCAGGACGCCATGTCCCCGTCGGCGCTGGCGCAACGCGCCCATCTCAGCCGCGCGAGAATCTCTCGGCACATTGCCGACCTGACCGAGAAGAAGCTGATGTCGCGCCAGGCGGTGCCCACCGACAAGCGGCGCTGGGAGGTTTCGCTGACCGCCAGCGGTCGAAGCATTCACGACGAGCTGTTTCCGCAGTCGGTGAAGTTCAACAACATGGTGCTCAAGGCGCTGTCCCCCGCCGAGATTCGGCAATTCGATGCCGCATTGAAAAAGCTCACCGACGTGGCGGATGCGTTGAGCGCCTCGGTTGTGCTGGAAGAAAAGGCCGATCGCCGCCATGGAGGGAGCCGTCGCTTCTCTCGCGCCGCATTCGACGATCGTTTGTGGTGAAGCATCGCACCACCGCTGTCGGTGGCGTTCTGCCTGCGCCCCCGATGCTCGCCTCAAGGCCTGAACCAGCTATTGCCTATCACCAGATACACGGCCGTGGTTCCCGGACTGTGGGCCACGTCGATGCCCACATCCAGCCCGAACTTGCGAGCCAGCTCGTAGCGAAAACCGACGCCGCCGCTGCCCACGTTCTGGGTGGTGGAAAAATTGTCACCGGTGCTTCGTGTTGTTCCTCCCCCGGCGAATGCGACGCCGCTCCAACGGTCGATCAACCGCCAGCGCGCTTCCACTTCGAGGGAGGCCACTTGATCGCCCTGGTATCGCATTGCGGGGACGCCACGCAGTTGGACGAACGGCCGCAGGAAGAACGGGGTGCCGTTGGAAGACCATGCATAGTTTCCGCGCGCGCCGAGCGTGACGCCATGCGCCAGCGGCTGCCAGCCCATCACGACCTGCTGGAACCGCTCGAAATCATCGGTCGAACCCAAGGCTTCGCGTGATGCGAGCCAGGACGTTTCGGCGTAGACGCCACGTGTGGGCGTGAAAATGTTGTCCCTCGTGTCGTATTCGAGGATGGCGGTCGGCGCGGAAATCTTGACGCGGGCAGTTTCGGCGAGACCGGGAGGCTGAGGCTCCTCACGAAGCTTCGGATCCACATCGGCAAACACGTAGCGCATCCCGATCGCCCACGGCGACTTGGGCGCCAGCTGCCAGTTGGCCTGCGCGACGGCGCCGGAGAACTGCAGCGAGTAGCGCACCTTCTGGTTCAATGATGGGAGGCCGGGGCCAAGGCCGTAGAAATCCAGATTGACCTGGCCCGTCGCGGCACCGACCAGCGTGCGCAAGCGCCCGTCCATCCAGCGGCTCGCGTCACCTGCGAACGCACCCTTCGTCCCGTTCTCTGTGGCGAACGCCCCGATGCCGGAGATGTCAGGGCGCGCCCACCCTTCGTCGCCGGCTTCCTTTCGTGGCCGCAGGAACATTCCGGCGGCGCCGCCTCCGTAGCCGACGGCAGGCTCCGTCACGACGATCGGGATCGGCAGGAAACCCCGGGGGTTCTCGAGGAAGCTGCTCAAGTCGAACTGTCCGCTCTCAGGATCGAAGAACCGTCCGCGACCTTGCCGCGCGGGGTCCTTCACCGTCTGTGGAGAGACAGCCACGTCCGGCTGCAATGGCTCGGAGGAGACCTGTGCGTCCACTCCCGCCGAGGCGCCGACGGCAAGCACATGAAGAAGAGCGCGCGGCAGCAAGCGCATCGTCGAAATGTCCAGATGGGTGCGGTGATGACTCGGCGACGGATCGTTCCGATTGGAACAGAGTGCCAGGACGCGGTCGAGATGCAACACCTCGACGAAAGCGAAATCTCAGGGTACAACGCAGCACTTGGCCCCCGCTTGCCGTGATCGCAGGCCTGGCCGACCTGCCCAACGACAGGAGATGAATATGAGGAGTGGACGGCCTGACGCCCCCGAGCTTCCTTTCATTCCGGCGCCCCCTGTTGGAGCGGCGCGCATCGGCATGCGCCGGTCTCCCGCGCCTTTGCTTCCATCCGCATTGGCACTCGCGGCGCTGCTCGGCGGATGCGCCTATCCCGTGCCGGTTGCGGTGCAGCAACCAGCGACCGTCACGACCACCACCACGACGACCACCACACCAAGACCTTCGGGCACCGCCACGACGGTGCCCACGGCCCCCGCGGCGGACGGCACATTCAATCAGGCCCAGATCGACCAGATGATGGCTCCCATCGCGCTGTATCCGGATTCGCTGTTGTCGCAGGTGCTGATGGCGTCGACCTATCCCGCCGACGTGGCTGACGCCGCGAAGTGGTCGAAGGCCAATCCTCAGCAATCCGGAGACGCCGCCGTGCGCGCCGTCGAGAATCAGCCTTGGGATCCGAGCGTGAAATCGCTGGTGGCTTTCCCGCAGGTGCTGCAGACCATGGGCGACAAGCCCGACTGGGTGCAGAACCTGGGCGACGCCTTCCTTGCGTCATCGAAGGACGTGCTCGACTCCGCCCAGCGACTGCGTGCCCGGGCGCGCGACAGCGGCAACCTGAAGACGACCGAGCAGCAGACTGTGACCGTCCAGCAAGAGGCGATCACCATCGAGCCGGCCAACCCGCAGACCGTCTACGTCCCCCTCTACAACCCGGCGGTGGTGTACGGCACCTGGCCCTATCCCGCCTACCCGCCGTACTACTGGTACCCGCCGGCGATGTACTACCCCGGGTACTACCCCGGCGCGGCACTGGCCACGGGCATCGCCTTCGGAATAGGGGTGGCGGCCGTGGGTGCACTCTGGGGCAATTGCAATTGGGGCGGTGGCGACGTCAATATCAACACGAACCGCTACAACAGCATCAACACCAACCGGCAACTCAACGCCAATCAGACCCGCTTCCAGCACAACGCGCAGAACCGGCGCGGCGTGCCCTACCGCGACAGCCGAAGCCAGCAGCAGTTCGGCAAGAACATGCCGGGTGCGGAGAATCGCGCCGACTTCCGCGGGCGCGACGCACAGCGGCAGCAGGCGCAGTCGGCCCTGCAGCAACGCGGCATGGACCCGGGCGCCGGACGCGATCAGTTGCGCAACGATCCGGCCACCCGCCAGCGCGCCGACGCAGCCGCGCGAGGCCAAGGAGGGTTCGGCGGCAACGAGGGCCTGTCGCGCGTAGGCGCGCGCGGCGGCGCAGGTGGTGAGAACGCCTTCAGCGGCATCGGCGATGCCGGGCAAGCGCGCCAGCAGATGGACCGCGGCAACGCCAGCCGGCAGATGTCGCAGCACTCGGGCGGTCGCGGCAGCTATGGCGGCAGCGGGTTCAGCGGTGGAGGCAGCCGCGGTGGATATAGCGGTGGCTACAGCGGTGGCGGGGGCCGCGCAGGCGGCGGAGGGCGTGGTGGCGGCCGCGGAGGCCGCCGATAGACAAAGGAGCACTCCATGCACACGCCCAATTGCCGAACCTCTGCACGGCTCGCAGCCGCCGCGCTGATTGCCGTTGCGCCCCTGCTGGTCCCCGGCCGCGCAGGGGCACAGCAGCCCTATCCCAGCGCCGAGGCGGCCGCCCAGGCCTTCCACGATGCTGTGTCCCGCGATGACTCCGTGGCGCTTCGCAAGGTGCTGGGGGCCGATTGGAAGCGCTTCGTGCCGACCGACGAGATCGGCCGTGCCGACCTGCAAGCCTTTCTCGCCGCCTGGGACAAGGCGCACCAGGTCGTGGCGTCCGGCCAGGACAAGGCCGTGCTGGCCGTCGGCGACGGCGGCTGGACGTTGCCCATTCCACTGGTCATGAAGGGTGGCACCTGGCGCTTCGATCCGCGAGCGGGCGCAGACGAGATGCGCACGCGGCGCATCGGCCGCAACGAACTGGCCGCCATGCAGGCGGTGCTGGCCTACGTCGACGCGCAAAGGGAATATGCCCAGCGCGATCGCGACGGCGACGGCGTGCTCTCGTACGCGCGCAAGTTCGCGAGCACACCGGGGCAGCGTGACGGCCTGTACTGGACCGAGGACGCACAGGGCGAGAGTCCGTTGGGACCGCGTTTCGGCGACGTGAAGGCCGGCGAGGGCTACCACGGCTACCACTACAAGATCCTGAGTGCACAGGGCAAGGATGCACCGGGCGGCGCCTACGACTACATCATCGGCAATCGCATGCGCGCCGGCTTCGCCCTGGTCGCCTGGCCGGTTCGGTACGGGGACACCGGCGTGACCAGTTTCATGATCAGTCACGAGGGCGTGCTCTACCAGAGCGACCTGGGACCAGGCAGCGCTGCGATCGCGCGAGAGATGAAGACTTTCAACCCGGACTCGACCTGGAGCAAGGTGGATGCGCCTTGATGTGACTTGGCGCGTTGCCCGTGCGCGGCGTGCAACTGTTCTTGATGTTCACTCAGGCGAAGGCCCGGTGGCTTGACCCTTTCGATCAGGGGCGCACAATGGCCCGCCAAGCAACTGCAGGAGAAGTGTCATGGACAAGCGATCTTTCTTGGCAGGCGGACTTCTGGCCGTGCTCGCAGCGGCATGTAGCACCACCTCCCCCTCGGGCGGCGATCCAGCGGCCAAGCGCACCAGCATCGACGCATCGGTCGACAGTGCACTGTCCAAGCTCTACGCCCAGGCGCCGGGCTCGCGTGAGATGACGGGAAAGGCCAAGGGGGTGCTGGTGTTCCCCTCGGTGGTCTCGGCCGGGCTGGGCGTGGGCGGCTCCTACGGCCAGGGTGCGCTGCGCGTCGGCGGCAGGACCGATGGCTACTACAGCACCACCGCGGCATCGGTCGGCCTGCTGGCCGGCGCCGACTCCAAGGCCGTCTACGTGCTCTTCATGACCCAGGAGTCGCTGGACAAGTTTCGTGCAAGCAAGGGCTGGACCGCCGGCGCCGATGCCTCGGTCACCATGATCAAGGTTGGCGCCTCTGCGGCCGTCGATACTCAGACGATGCAGCAACCCGTCGTGGGATATGCCCTGAGCAATGCCGGCCTGATGGCCAACCTCAGCCTCGACGGCACCAAGGTCAGCAAACTCGACCTTTGATCTCTTGCGGCGCTTCGGCCGCCAGGCACCAGATCTGACCTGGATCAGGGCGATATCAACAATCGGCCAGGCGCGCCCATGAGACCACTTTTCCGGGAAATCCGCCACAACCCACTGCTGTGGCTGCTGGCGTTCGTGCCGGTGGTATTCGTGACCGCAAGGCTCAAGCCCGAAGCCCACACCTTGCTCTTCGTGCTGTCCGTGCTCGCCATCGTGCCGCTGGCGGCGTTGCTGAGTCACGCCACTGAATCCGTGGCGGCCAAGACGGGCGATGCCGCGGGCGGGCTGCTCAACGCCACCCTGGGAAACCTGACCGAACTGGTCATTGCACTCACTGCCTTGAGGGCTGGACAAATCATGCTGGTGAAGGCGTCCATTGCCGGCGCGATCGTCACCAACACGCTGTTCATGTTGGGCGCGTCGTTCCTGCTCGGCGGACTCAAGCACCACGTTCAGGAATTCAACCGGGTCAGCGCCCGGATGCAGGCCGGCCTGCTCTTCCTGGCCACGGTCGCGTTGCTGATTCCTTCGGCGATGATCACGGCCGACTCGGCGACGGCTGCGTTCACGCAGACGCTGAGCGCGGGCTTGGCGGTGTTGCTCATCGTGGCCTACGCACTGGGCATGCTGTTCTCGCTGAAGACGCACCGCGAGTTGTTTGCCAGCACGGCACATGATGACGACGGCGAATCGCCCTGGCCCATCGGGCTGGCCCTGGCCACCCTGGCCGGCGTGACGGTGCTCGTGGCGCTGGTCAGCGAAGTCTTCGTCGAGTCGGTGCAGAAGGCGGCCGATGCGTTCGGAATGACTCCCGCGTTCGTGGGCTTCATCGTCGTGTCGCTGGTGGGAGGGGCCGCGGAAATGAGTTCGGCTTTTTCCGGCGCGCGCAAGAACCGCCTCGACCTGAGCGTTGGCATTGCCTTGGGCAGTGCGTCGCAGATCGCGCTTTTCGTGGCGCCGGCGCTGGTACTGCTGAGCTACTTCATCGCGCCGACGCCCATGGATCTTCAGTTCTGGCCGGGCGCCGTGGTGATGGTGATCATCGCCACCCTCACGGCGGTGTTGGTCACCAACAGTGGGCGCTCGGCGTGGTTCGTCGGTGTGTTGATACTGATGGTCTATCTGATCTTTGCCATGACGCTCTACCTGATGCCACCCAGGGCAATGGAATGAATGTGCATCCGGGAGACCTACGCCAGGGATAAGGACGACTGTGTTCGCCCGTCTTCGGGCGGGACCGCTATGCTGGGCGGCATGACTCCCAAGACGCTGCTCGTGGTCTATCACTCCATGACCGGCGGCACCGCGCAGATGGCGCAGGCCGCCGCCGAAGGCGCGCGCGACGAACCCGACGTGCGTGTGCGTCTTCTGCATGCGCCGGAGGTCCGGCCCGACGATGTGCTGGACGCTGACGGCTACGTGTTCGCCACGCCCGAAAACCTCGCCGCGATGGCCGGCCTGATGAAGGACTTCTTCGACCGCTGCTACTACGCCGCGCTCGACCGCGTGAACGGCCGGCCCTACGCCACGCTGGTGTGCGCCGGCAGCGACGGCCAGAACGCCGCGCGGCAGATCGACCGCATTGCCACCGGCTGGCGGCTACGCTGCGTCGCGCCGACCTTGATCGTGTGCACCCACGCGCAGACGCCCGAGGCCATCTTGCGGCCCAAGCAGATCGGCGCCGAAGACCTCGCGCAATGCCGGGAGCTCGGCGCCGCGCTGGCCGCGGGACTGGCGCTCGGCGTGTATTGATGCCTGCCGGAAATCTTCATTTCATGACCAGGCCGCCGTCGACGAACAGCACCTGGCCCGTCATGAAGCGGCTCCATTCGGAAGCGAGAAACAGCACCGGGCCGGCAACGTCCTCGGGCCGCGCGATCCGTCGCAGCGGGGTGGCGGCGATCAGCGACTCGCKGAACTCTTCCCGGGTCGCGCTGCTGGCCTGCGTCGGGTAGACCAGGCCAGGGGCGACGCAGTTGACTCGGATGCCGAGCGGCCCCAGTTCGGCGGCCAGGTTGCGGCTGAAGCCGACCAGCGCCGACTTGGCGGTCGTGTAGTCGTGGTACGGAATCACCGGCCGTTCGACCAGGTCGCTGACGATGTTGACGATGCTGCCCTGGGCGCGTTGCCTGAAGTGCGGCAGCACCGCCCGGCAGACGTTGTATGCGCTGCCGACGGCGCCATCGAACTGCCCCTGGTAGTCCGCCCACGCCATGTCGTCGAACAAGGTACGGCGCTGCGGGTCGAATGAATACGGCCGGAAGGCGTTGTTGACCACCACATCGATGCGACCCATCTCGTCCAGGGCCTGTGCCACCATGGCCTGCACGGCCGTTGCCGAGTTGACGTCGGCCTTCACCGCCCAGGCGTCGCCACCGGCCGCCTTGCAGTGCGCGACCACCTCGGCGGCCGCGGCGTCGTTGCTCAGGTGGTTGACCAGCACCGTCGCGCCTTCGCTGGCGAAGGCCTGCGCGATCGCGGCGCCGATGCCGCGGCTCGCACCGGTCACCAGCACCACCTTGCCGTCGAACTTCATGGCGTCCGCCTTCATCGCGCGGGCAGCAGGTCCGTGCCGACGACGTCGGAGACCTTGATGTCGCGCTCGATCAGGCCGAGTTTGCGGTAGGCATCCGCGGCCTTCTGCAGCGACTCCAGGTCGAAGGCGCCAAGACCGTTCTTTGCGGTGATGGGCGACACGGTGGCGGCATTGCGCAGGCGGATCACTTCCAGGTTGGTGGGGCGGTCGGTGCCGTCGATGGCGTATTTCATGGCCAGGCCGGCCGCTTCCTCGGGGTTGGCGATCATCCAGGCCGCGCTCTCGCGATAGGCCTTCAGGAACCGCTTGAGCAACGGCTTCTTCTGCTGGTAGACCTGTTCCCGGACCACGAACAGGTCGCTCGACACGTTCAGGTAGTTGCGCACCTCCATCACGTTGACGTCGCCGATCCCCTTGCGCTTGCCCACCAGCAAGCCGGTGTCGGTGGCAGCGGTGGCATCGACCTGGCCTTGCAGCAGCGGCGCGAAGTTCAGCAGCCCGGTGACGACGATGGTGACGTCGGATTCGGACAGCCCGGCCTGGTGCAGCAGCACCAGCAGGTTCTGGCGGGTGCCGCTGGACAGGCTGTAGACACCGATCTTCTTGCCCTTGAGGTCGGCCGGCCGGGTGATGTTGGCGGACTTGAGCGAGACCACGTTGAAGACGCTCTGCGGGTAGATGTCGTAGATCGCCCGCAGCTTCTCGCCCTTGTCGAGGGCCGAGAAGAACGCGCCCGGATCGGTGAAGGCCACGTCCGCCTGGCCCGTGAGGATGTTGCGGATCGCGTCGCCGCCGCCGGCGCCCGGCACGTAGGCCAGATCGATCCCGCTGGCCTTGAAGATGCCCTTGTCGGGCTCGACCAGCAGGTGCGTGATTTCGGTGATCGGCTTGCTCCAGCCGGCCACGGTGATCTTTTCGAGTGGGTCGCCGGCGTTCGCTCCGCCGGCAGCGGCCAAAGTGAAAAGCGCTGCGGTTGCCAGCAGTGCGCGGCGGCGTGCGGTGGGTTTGTTCAAGGTCGTTTCCCCTCAGGAAGTTCGGGTGTAGGGCCGCAGCAGTCGTTTCTCGACTGCGAGCGTGATTTGGTAGAGCAGCAGGCCGAGCGCGGCGATGACCACCAGCACGGCGAACATCAGCGGCGTGTCCATCATTCCCTGCGAGGCGATGATCAGCGCGCCGAGCCCCTGGCTGGCGCCGATGAACTCGCCGACCACCGCGCCGACCAGCGCGAGCACCACCGCCACCCGCAGGCCCGCCAGGATGCCGGGCAGGCCGGCCGGCAGCTTCAGGCGCAGCAGGGTCTGGCGCCGCGTGGCGCCCAGCATCCGGAACAGTTCCAGCCGTTGCGGGTCGACCTGCTGCAGGCTGGTCACGGTGTTTTCCATCAACGGAAAGAAGCAGATGAGCGCCGTCATCACCACTGTCGAGGTCATGCCGAAGCCGAACCACACGATAAAAAGCGGCGCCAGCGCCAGTTTGGGGATGACCTGGCTGATCACGACATAGGGCTTGAGCACGCGCTGCAGCAGCGCCGACTCGGCCATCACCACGCCGCTCGCGAAACCGATCAGGCAGCCGGCGGACAGCCCGAGCACCAGCTCGAGGCCGGTCGTGCGGATGTGGGGCCACAGGTAGCCGGTGGACAGGCCCATCCAGAGCGACTTCAGCACCGCCGAAGGCGCCGGCAGGACCAGGGCCGAAACGCCGGAGGCGCGCGACGCCAGCTCCCAGCCAGCGAGCAAGGCGAGCAGCAGGGCGCAGGAACAGAGCCGGATGCGTGCGGAGGTCGACTTCATGCCGTCGCCAGGTCCATCGCATCGCGCACTTGCTCGCAATGCAGGTTGAAGGCCGCGCCGTACCGTATCGCCGGCGCGCGGGGTTTGCTCAGCGCGACGCGGATGTCCTGGACGATCCGGCCGCGGTCCATCACCGCGACCCGGTCGCCCAGATACACCGCCTCGGCGATGTCGTGCGTCACGAACAGGACGGTGGTGCGGCGCAGGCGGCACATCTGCAGCAGGTCGTCCTGCAGTTCGCCGCGCGTGATCGCGTCCAGCGCGGCAAAGGGCTCGTCCAGCAGCAGCAACGCCGGCTCGAGGATCAATGCGCGCGCCAGGGCCACGCGGCTCTGCTGGCCACCCGACAGCTGCCGGGGGTAATGCTGCGCATGGGCCGACAGGCCCAGCAGCGTCAGCAACTGCTGCGCCTTGTCGATCTCCTGTGCGGTGGGCTTGTGTTGCAGCGACACCGGCAGCAGCACGTTGTCGATCACGCGATGCCACTCGAGCAGGGTGGGCGACTGGAACACGAAGCCGAGTCGCGGGCCGGGCGCGACCACCTCCTTGCCCTGCAGCCGGATGCTGCCCGTGTGGGGATGCAGCAGGCCCGCGGCGAGCTTGAGCAGGGTCGTCTTGCCGCAGCCGCTGCGCCCGACCAGGCAATGGAACTCGCCTTCGGCGACGGTCCAGTCGACGCTGCGCACCACCGGCGGCCAGCCGGGGTAGGTGAAGCCCACCTTGTCGATGTCGAGGAAGCTCACGGCCGACTCCTAGTCCGCATAGGGCGCCAGCTTGTCGGCCGCCTGTTCCGCCGACTGCTCGATATCGACCATCCGCACCAGGTCCAGCAGGTTGAACCGGCCGTCGTGATGCCAGCCCGACTCCGGCGAGGTCATCGAGCCGATGGCCGTGATGCGGGTCACGCCGGCGGCGCCCAGCAACTCCGACAGCTGGAACAGTTCGGCCGGTTCTGCCGCCACGCCCACGGTCTGCAGGAAGGGCTGGTGCGCTTCCACCAGTGCGATCACCTGTTCCAGCGCGTCGACCGCGATGACCTGGATGCTCCGGTTCAGGGCCGTGGGGGCCAGGGCCCGCGCTTCATCGGCGTAGGCGACGCCCCAGGCCGCGCCGTCCTCGCCGATCAGCTCGCCGGCCGGATTGCCGCCCGCCGACATCGACTGCAGCTCGATGGCTTGCCGCCATCCGGCGATCGCGGCCGAGTCCTCCAGCGCCAGGGCCTGGCGCGGAAAGCGGTTCTGCAGATTGGCGAGCTCGCTGGCGAGGTACTGCGCGAATTCGCGCGGCGACACCCTGCCGCCGCGCTCCACGTAGAAGACATGGGGCGAATAGCAGCCTTGCTGGTCGTAGCGCATCACGTCCCAGGCGGCCAGGCGTGCCGTCACCGGCGCGCGCAGGGTGTCGAGGGCCGCGGCCCCGACCAGGCCGAAGCCCAGCTTGTGGCCGTACGGCAGGAAGCGCGTCGTGACCGGCAGCCGACGGCGGATCTCTTCCAGCGAGTCGTTGCCGCCATAGGCGAGCACCGTGTCCGCCTCGGCGTAGAGGGCCGACGCCTGTTCCTCTTCGCCGCCTTTCCACCACACCACCGCCAGGCAGTCGGCCAGCGGCGGGTGGACCTCGGCCAGCAGCCGCGCGAACAGGCCCGCAAACAGCGGCTCCGCGCTCGGCAGCTTGCCGATGTTGCCGGCCTTCACCAGCAATCCGCAGACCAGGCTCCACAGCGGCAACGCCGGCACGTTGCCGGCCCAGCTGTGGACCAGCAGATCCGGCCCGAAGGCCTTGGCCGCGCCGCCCTTGGGGCGCGGCTGGAATTCGTCCAGCAGCTTGGGGTTGGCGAAATCTTCGGCGACGAAGCGGTGCAGTTGCGGCGCGCGAAAGGTCTTGAAGAAGGCCGTGAGGCCCAGGCGGACCATCTCGGCGTCGTAGCCGCTGACGATCGGCAGCAACTGGTCGGCCTGCATGCGGAAGGGGTCGGCCGGGTCGAGCAGGCGGGCGATCGCGCGATCCACCACGGCCACGATCTGCGACACGGTCATCGTCTTCAGATGCAGGCGGCTGGCCTGCCTGACCCGCAAGGCGAGCGCAGTCATCTGTTGCGGGCTCAGCACGGGCACGGCGACTTCGAGCCGCGTGGCGCCCGATTCGAAGACCAGGGGCTGCCACTGCACTTGCGCCGGCGCCAGGCCGGGCAGGTAGCCGGCGGTTGCGTGCAGTGTCGTCACGCCGCGGCCGCCCGGATGAATTCCTCCACCGCCAGCGAACAGCCCTTGGCTTGCGCGCCCTCGGCGCGGCCCAGCAGCAGGAAGCCGCCGTCGGCTGCCAGGCCGACGTCCTCGGTCAGGATGGTGGTCACGGAATTGAAGTTGGCGAGATCGCAATGGACCAGGATGCCGCGCTCGCCGCGGGCGACGTCACGGCCCGTCAGCGGGTCGACCAGGCGAGAGCGGATCCAGTGCGGCCCCGACTTCACCGACGGCACCGACGCATTGCCCGCGTCGTAGAACTGCGTGCTGAGCTCGGTCATGCCATACATGTTGATGCACTGCGACCGTTCGATGCCGAGCAGCGCGGACAACGCCGCATAGAAGGCGTCGAGCGGCAATTCGCGCGACTGCCTCTTGTAGCCGCCGGTGTCCAGGACGCGGCTGCCCGTCGGCAGGCGGAACGACAGTCCGCGCTGCTGGAGTTCGTCGATCAGGTGCACGAAGCTGTAGCTCGCGCCGAGCAGGGCGTAGGGCAA
Source organism: Variovorax sp. M-6 (assembly GCF_052114385.1). Taxonomy (NCBI): domain Bacteria; kingdom Pseudomonadati; phylum Pseudomonadota; class Betaproteobacteria; order Burkholderiales; family Comamonadaceae; genus Variovorax; species Variovorax sp. M-6. The sequence goes on from NZ_JBFREQ010000021.1 coordinate 20,971, forward strand.
GCCGCGGCGTTCGGCGTCCGCCAGCGCATCGCACAGGGCGGGAATGTCCAGCCCGTTCGGGCTCACGAAGTAGCGGCTCTCCTCGGTGCCGAATTCATTCAGGGCGAGCGCAAGGTAGTGGGCCAGCGAGGAATTGGGCAGCACGGTTTCGGTGGGGAACAGGATGCCCATGCGCATCGGGCCGCTGCCCTGCATGAACCGGCGCGAGAAGTTGCGCGTCATCGAACGGTCGTAGACCGCCAGCGTCGGATGAAAGTGACGGCCCTTCACCTCGCTGCGGGTCGTGCCGCTGGTCATGAAGACCCGGTCCGTCGCGGCCGGTGCCTCGCAGCGCAGGTCCAGTTCCTTGAAGGCGTCGATCGGCACGGCCGGGATGTCGCTCCAGCGCTTCACATTGCGCGGGGTCGCGCCGCGCCGCTGGCAGAAGCGCCGGTACGCCGGGTTGTTGCCGTACTGGTGGGCGAACAGGCGCAGCGCCAGCCGATCGAACTCGTCGTCGGTGCACCCGTCCTGCGCGATGAAGGCGAGGACGTCGGCGACCACTTCGCTGGCCGCACCTGTGGCCGCGGGTCGATCTGCAGGGGTCTGGTTCATGAGGACTTCTTCGTGACCGTGAAACGGGTGCTCCGAAGGCCACTTCGACCACGGCGGGAATCCCCGAGGGTCAAAGTGATGGCTCTTCTTCCGCCGGCATTAACCGGTTCAAGTTCGCGGGTTTGAATCTCAGCACTGTCGTGTGCACCCCGGAGCGCTGTCGATATTACATGCATCCCGGACGTGGGGCCGGACGAAGGGTGATCGACCTCGACCAAGACATCACGCCCGGCATGGGCTTGCGCTCCAGCGCCTCGAAGCAGGAGACTGGCCCGCTCGAACGAAGGATCCGCCATGTCCACTTCCAATGATCTCCAGGCCACCGTGGAAGCGCTGGTTCGCAGGGGCAAGGGAATCCTTGCCGCCGACGAGAGCGGTCCCACCATCGCCAAGCGCTTCAAGGCGATCGGCGTCGAGTCGACGCAGGAGAACCGGCGTGCCTACCGCAGCCTGCTCCTGTCGACGCCCGGGCTCGGCGAGTCCATCAGCGGCGTCATCCTGTACGAGGAGACCCTGGGCCAGAGTGCGGACGACGGCGAGCCGCTCGCGGCCCTGGCCGCGCGGCAAGGCATCGTGCCGGGCATCAAGGTCGACGCCGGCAAGGGTCCGCTGGCATTCGCGCCTGGCGAAGAGATCACGCAGGGACTCGACGGACTCGCCCAGCGCCTCGAAGCCTACGTGGCGCAGGGCGCGCGCTTCGCGAAATGGCGCGCCGTCTACAACGTCTCCGGCACGCTGCCGAGCCGGATGGCGATCGAGGCCAACGCCGAGGCGCTCGCGCGCTATGCGGCGATCTGCCAGTCGCAGGGGGTGGTGCCGATCGTCGAGCCGGAGGTCCTGATCGACGGCGACCACAGCCTGGCGCGCTGCGCAGAGGTCACGCAGGAGGTGCTGCACGAGGTGTTCGGGGCCTTGCGCCGCCATCGTGTGGTGCTCGAGCACATCCTGCTGAAGCCCAGCATGGTGGTGCCTGGCAAGGCGCATGCGCAGCAGGCCGGTCCCGAGGAGGTGGCGGCGCAGACCCTTCGCGTGCTGCGGCGCGCGGTGCCGGCGGCGGTCCCGGGTATCAACTTCCTGTCCGGCGGGCAGTCGCCCGTCGAGGCGACTGCCAACCTGGACGCGCTCAATCGCCTGGGCCCGCAGCCCTGGCAGCTCAGCTTCTCCTACGGGCGTGCACTGCAGGATCCAGCGCTGCAGGCGTGGCAGGGGCAGCCCGCCCATGCGCGCGCCTGCCAGGACGCGCTGCGCAAGCGGGCACGGCTCAATGGCCTGGCCAGCGAAGGGAAGTACAGCGCGGAGATGGAAGGCGGTCGCTAGCGTCGATGGGGCGCAGTGATGCCCGTCTCGCACGACGCCGGCCGGCAGCGCTGCGGCGACAATCTGCGGCTCCTTGAAAATGAACGCTGCCATGCCGCTTGAAAAGAACCTGCCCCTCTCTCCTGCGGATCCTGCGTCGGCGTCGCTGGAGACGGAGCGCGCGGCCCAGAGCGAAGGCAAGGCCCGTCGCTTGCGCACTGAAGCCGACAAGCTCGCAGCCTGCTGCCTGGTCGTTCGTGCGGCTTCGGCTGCGGCGGACCACGAAGCGTTTGCCCAGGTGAGCCGTGCCGCGTCGAAGGCGCTTCGCGCGACGTTCGGCGCTGGATCGATCACGTCGGCGTTTGCCTGGTTGGCCGGCGATGCGGGGCGAGCCGCGCTGGCAAGCGTTCTTGCCGGCGAGGTCGAGCTGACCGGGCCGTTGTCGGTTCAGCAGGTCGTCGCGGCCGCGGAACTGGCGCAGAAGGCGGAGCTTCTCCGCGGGAAAAGCTGAGGCTTCGCGCTCACGACACGTCGCTGCGGCGAGCGTTCTCCCCGGCTTCCAGCTGCCGGTAGAAGTAGGTCGTGGCGCAGAGCCCGCCCTGCGGCAGCAGCGCATAGCCCGGAATCACGCCGACGCGTTGCCAGCCGAGCCGCTCGTACAGGCGTTCGGCGGCGTCGCTGGAGGTGTCGAGCACCAGCAGCGACTTGCCGCATTCGCGCCCCATCCGTTCGGCCGCGCTCATGAGCGCCTCGCCCCAGCCCTGGCGTCGCGCGCGGCGGTGGACGAGCATCTTCGACAGGTCCGCGCGGTGCGGCTGGTTGTCCGGCTGGGCCAGCACCAGTTGCACGGTGCCGACGATGCCGTCGGCATCCTCGGCCACCAGCAGGGCGCGTTCGCCCTGCGCGACCCCCTCGGCGACACGGCGCCAGAACGCCATCGCCTCGGGCAGCGGCAACGGATGCATGAAGCTCACCGAGGCGCCGCCCTCGACGCCATCGATCAGCAGTTCGGACAGGGCGCGCAGCTGCGCGTCGGAGACCGTTTCAAGGCGGCGGATGCTGCGAGCGCGTGTCTTGGCGTCGGTCGTCATTTCATCTCCAGGCGGAGGGCAGGGAGGCGATCACGACGGCGTAGCGCGTGAGGCTGCGCGTCGGGTTGTGGTAGCTCACGGGGCGGTCCAGCACGTGGGCCAGGCAGTCGCCGGCCTCGAGCCGATGGGTCGCGTCGCCGACCGTGACTTCGATCGTGTTCTCCAGCACCCACACCTGCTGGTGGATGCGGGGTTCGCGGGCGCCGCTCTCGTAGGCCACCCGCGCCTTCGCTGGGAAGGCCACCTCGACGATCTGGATCGGCGACGACCCGCCGGCGGGCGAAACGTTGCGGCGCACGTAGCCCGAATGCGGATCGCGCCACAAGGGCTGGTCGGCCAGCCGCGCGACAGGGTCGTCGCTCGCTTGCGGCGGCTCGAACAGCGATGCCAGCGCGACGCCGAGGCCGGTGGCGAGCTTTTCCAGCAGCACGGCCGTGGGACTGCTTTCGCCGCGCTCGATCAGCGAGATCATCGAGCGGCTGACCCCGCAGTGCGTGGCCAGCGCGTCGAGCGACAGGCCGCGCGCCGCGCGCAGTTCGCGCACCCGCGCGGCGATGCGGTCGTTCAGGCTGGCTGTTTGTTCCGTCATGTTGGAGTAAGTGTCCGACATATTGGATGGATCGTCCAGTGCCTCGGCGATCGCGGCTTGGTTAGCATCGTGGCGGGCGGGATGCGATCCCGCCCAAGATCGAGAAGGAGATCCCATGCGATATCTGGAACTGCCCGGCGCCGGGCGGATGCCCGCGCTCGGCCTCGGCACCTGGAAGATGGGCGAGTCCGCCGGCCACCGCGTTGCGGAAGTCGCGGCGGTTCGCGCCGCCATCGAGATGGGCTACCGGCTCATCGATACCGCAGAGATGTACGGCGAAGGCGGTGCCGAGGAGGTGGTGGGCCAGGCCGTGGCCGAGGCGCTGCGCGCGGGCGACGTGAGGCGCGAGGAGCTGTTCATCGTCAGCAAGGTCTATCCGCACAACGCCAGCCGCAGCGGCACGCCGGCGGCCTGTGCGCGCAGCCTCGCGCGGCTGGGCCTCGACCACGTCGACCTCTACCTGCTGCACTGGCGCGGGGAGCATCCATTGGCCGAGACCTGCGAAGCGCTGCGCGCGCTGGTGGCGCGGGGGCGGATCCATCGCTGGGGCGTCAGCAACTTCGACACCGACGACCTGGAGGAACTCGCCGCCCTGGGCAGCGACTGTGCCGCCAACCAGGTCTATTACTCGGCGGCCGAGCGCGGTCCCGAGTTCAGCCTGCTGCCCTGGCAGCGCGAGCGCGGCATGCCGCTGATGGCCTACAGCCCGATCGACCAGGGCGCGCTGGCCGCCGATGCCGGCCTGCAGAAGATCGCCCGGCGGCTCGGCGTCGGCGCGGCGCAGCTCGCACTGGCGTGGGTGCTGGCGCAGCCCGGCGTGGCCGCGATTCCGAAGGCGGTGCGCGAGGCCCATCTGCGCGACAACCTCGCGGCGGCCGCGCTGGCGCTGGACCCGGACGTCCTGGCCGAGATCGACCGTCTTCATCCGGCCCCGCGGCGCAAGAAGCCGCTGGCGATGATCTGACCCCATGAGCCCTCAGCTCGGCCTTGTCCTTGCGCTGCTGGCCAGCGCCGTGGCGATGTTCGCGATCGGCCGCCCCCGCACCGACGTGGTCGCGCTGCTCATGATGGCGGCGCTGCCGTTCACCGGCGTGATCAGCATGCAGGAGTCGCTGGCCGGTTTCGCGGACCCCAACATCGTGCTGATCGCGATGCTGTTCGTGATCGGCGAGGGGCTGCTGCGCACCGGGGTTGCGCAGCGGCTCGGCGATCTGCTGGTGGCGCGGGCCGGCGGCAACGAGGCGCGGTTGATCGTGCTGCTGATGGTGATCGTGGCCGGCGTCGGCTCGGTGATGAGCTCGACCGGCGTGGTCGCGATCTTCGTGCCGATCGTGCTGCGCATTGCGCGCAACACCGGCGTGGCGGCCGGGCGGCTGATGATGCCGCTGTCCATCGCGGCGCTGATCAGCGGCATGATGACCCTGGTGGCGACCGCGCCCAACCTGGTGATTCACGCCGAGCTGGTGCGCAAGGGTTTCGAAGGCTTCCAGTTCTTCAGCTTCACGCCCTTCGGTTTGCCGGTGCTGGTCGTCGCCATCGCCTACATGCTGGGGGTGCGGCGCTGGCTTGGCGGATCGAAGGCCCCGGCCTTGCCCGCCGGCCAGAGGGCGGGGCTCGGCCAGTGGATCGACGAATACGCGTTGGCCGAGCGCGGGCACCGGTTCCGGGTGCTGCCCGGATCGGCCGCCGCCGGCCACGTCTTCGAAGCGCTCGAAGCGGGCGCCATGCCGGGCGTGAACCTGCTGGCCATCGAGCGCCAGCGCCGTTTCGCGAAGGACCTGCTGCCGCCCGGAACGCCGATCGAGACCGGCGACGTGCTGTTCTTCGACGTCTCGCGGCCGTCCGCCGATCTCGACGGCCTGGGCCGACGTTTCGCGCTCGAGCGGCTGCCGCTGGCCGGCGCCTATTTCTCCGCGCATGCGCAGGACATCGGCATGGCCGAGGTGCTGATTCCGCCGGGTTCGGGCCTGATCGGCAAGACCGTCGTCGAGGCCGGCCTGCGCGCCAACCACGACGTCTCGGTCATCGGCCTGAAGCATGGCCGGTCGGCCGAGCACGACGACATCCTCGACGAGCCGCTGAAGGCCGGCGACACGCTGCTGGTGGTCGGCATCTGGAACGCGATCCGCAGGCTCCGGTCGGACATGCACCTGATCATCTTCAACCTGCCCTCGGAGTTCGACGAGGTGTCGCCGGCCGCCTCGCGCGCGCCATTCGCATTGCTCTCGCTCGCGCTGGTCGTGGTGCTGATGGTCAGCGGCTGGCTGCCCAATGTGCAGGCGGCGCTGATCGGCTGCCTGCTGATGGGCCTTTGCGGCTGCGTCGACCTGCGCAGCGCCTACCGCGCGATCCATTGGCCGAGCCTGGTGCTGATCGTCGGCATGCTGCCGTTCTCGCTCGCTCTGCAACGCACCGGCGGCGTCGATCTCGCGGCCCAGATGCTGATGGGCATCGTCGGCGACGCCGGACCGCGCACCGTGCTGGCCGTGATCTTCGCGGTCACGGCGGTGCTCGGCATGTTCATCTCCAACACCGCGACCGCGGTGCTGATGGCGCCGGTCGCCCTGGCCATTGCCAAGGAGCTGCAGGCCTCGCCGTATCCGTTCGCGATGACCGTGGCGCTGGCCGCCTCGGCCGCCTTCGTGACGCCGGTCTCGTCGCCGGTCAACACGCTGGTGGTCGGGCCGGGCGACTACAGCTTCATGGATTTCGTGCGCGTCGGCCTGCCGCTGGTGCTGCTGGTGCTGGTCGTGAGCGTCGCGCTGGTGCCGTGGCTGCTGCCGTTCTGAAGTCGAGCAGTTAGACTGCGCGCCTTCGGGGAGGGACTCGCGGCCGCGCCGCGGCGGGTGTAGCCCATTGGCCAGCCGCTCCTGTCCTCCCTGGGAATTCGCAAATACCAGAGACTCAACGGAGGATTTCCATGTCGATCGGAAACAAGTTTCTTCTGACCGCAGGTGCCATGGCCGCGGCCATGGCGCTGTTCGTCACGCCCGCGCAGGCGCAGCAAAAGTCGGTCGCGGTCACGGCCATCGTCGAACACCCGGCACTCGATTCGATCCGCGACGGTGTCAAGGACGCGCTCAAGCAAGCGGGCTTCGAGGCCGGCAAGAACCTCAAGTGGCAGTATCAGAGCGCCCAGGGCAACACCGGCACGGCGGCGCAGATCGCGCGCAAATTCGTCGGCGACCAGCCCGATGCGATCGTCGCCATCGCGACGCCCTCGGCGCAGGCCGTGGTGGCAGCGACCAAGACGATGCCCGTCGTCTACTCGGGCGTGACCGATCCGGTGGCGGCCCAGCTCGTGCCGTCGATGAAGCCGAGCGGCACCAACGTGACCGGCGTGTCGGACGTGCTGGCACTCGACAAGCAGGTCGACCTGATCCAGCAGGTGGTGCCGGCCGCCAAGCGGGTCGGCATGGTCTACAACCCGGGCGAGGCCAATTCGGTGGTGGTCGTCAAGGAGCTGAAGGAACTGCTGGCCAAGCGCGGCATGACGCTGGTGGAAGCGGCCGCGCCGCGCACCGTCGACGTCGGCTCGTCGGCGCGCAGCCTGATCGGCAAGGTCGACGTGATCTACACCAACACCGACAACAACGTGGTGTCGGCCTACGAGGCGCTGGTCAAGGTCGGCAACGACGCGAAGATTCCGCTCGTGGCCTCCGACACCGACAGCGTCAAGCGCGGCGCGATCGCGGCGCTGGGCATCAGCTACTACGACCTGGGCGTGCAGACCGGCCAGATCGTGGTGCGGATCCTGAAGGGCGAGGCGCCGGGCGCGATCGCTTCCGAGACCACCTCCAAGCTCGAGCTGTACGTCAATCCGGGCGCGGCGGCCAAGCAGGGCGCCAAGTTGTCGAGCGCGCTCATGGCGTCGGCCGCGCACGTGGTGAAGTAAGGCGCTTGCCTCGCACGGCCTGAGCCGCTGCCCCGTCACGCCTCGCGGCGTGTCGGAGGCGGCAGCGTCGGGCCATCAGCCCAACCGACCGCTTCAATTCCATGTCCTTGTTTTCATTGTTCGGCGCGCTGGAAATCGGTCTGATTTTCAGCCTGGTGGCGCTCGGTGTCTTCATCTCCTTCCGGCTGCTGCGCTTTCCCGACCTGACGGTCGACGGCAGCTTCCCGCTCGGCGGGGCGGTGGCCGCGGTGCTGATCTCGCACGGCCTCGATCCCTTTTCGGCGACCGCGATCGCAACCGTCGCGGGCGCCTGTGCCGGCCTCGTGACCGGTTGGCTGAACGTGCGGCTGAAGATCATGGATCTGCTGGCCAGCATCCTGGTGATGATCGCGCTCTATTCGATCAACCTGCGCATCATGGGCAAGCCCAATGTGCCGCTGATCACCGAAGCGACCGTGTTCACCGTGCTGCAGCCCGACTGGATCGGCGACTACATCGCGCGGCCGGTCATCCTGGCCGTGGTGGTGCTGCTGGCCAAGCTGCTGCTGGACTGGTTCTTCACGACCCAGACCGGCCTGGCGATCCGTTCCACCGGCTCCAATCCGCGCATGGCCCGTTCGCAAGGCGTGGCGACCGGCACCATGATCCTGTGCGGCATGGCGTTGTCGAATGCCCTGGTGGCCCTGGGCGGCGCGTTGTTCGCGCAGACCCAGGGCGGCGCCGACATCTCGATGGGCATCGGCACGATCGTGATCGGCCTCGCGGCGGTGATCGTCGGCGAGAGCATCCTGCCTTCGCGCCGTCTGGTGCTGGTGACGCTGGCGGTGATCGTCGGCGCCATCGTCTACCGATTCTTCATCGCGCTGGCGCTCAACAGCGACTTCATCGGCCTGCAGGCGCAGGACCTGAACCTGGTCACGGCGCTGCTGGTGGCCGTCGCCCTGGTGATTCCCCAGTTCAAGCGCCGCTGGTTCGGCAGAAAGGCGAGTTGACATGCTGCAAGCCAAAGACCTGCAGATGACCTTCAATGCCGGCACGCCGATCGAGACGCGTGCCTTGCGCGGCATGTCGCTCGAAATCCCGGCCGGCCAGTTCGTCACGGTGATCGGCTCCAACGGTGCCGGCAAGTCGACCTTCCTCAACGCGATCTCCGGCGACATGCCGGTGGACAGCGGCCGGATCGCGATCGACGGCGTCGACGTCACGCGGCAGCCGGTGTGGCAGCGCGCCAGCCAGGTGGCGCGCGTCTTCCAGGACCCGATGGCGGGCACCTGCGAGGACCTGACCATCGAGGAGAACATGGCGCTGGCGCAGATGCGCGGTGCGCGCCGCGGGCTGGGCCGTGCGGTCCGGGACTCGATGCGCGCAGGCTTCCGCGAGCGGCTTGCCATCCTGGGACTGGGCCTCGAAAACCGGCTCGGCGACCGCATCGGCCTGCTGTCGGGCGGCCAGCGGCAGGCGGTGAGCCTGCTCATGGCGTCGCTGCAGCCTTCGCGGATCCTGCTGCTCGACGAGCACACGGCCGCGCTCGATCCGCGCACCGCCGACTTCGTGCTGCGGCTGACCGCGCGCATCGTCGCCGAGAACCGGCTGACCACCATGATGGTCACGCACAGCATGCGCCAGGCGCTCGACGTCGGCGACCGCACCGTGATGCTGCATCAGGGTCAGGTGGTGCTCGACGTCAGCGGCGAGGAGCGCGAGGGAATGGATGTGCAGCACCTGCTCGCGATGTTCGAGAAGGTGCGCGGCGAGCAGGTCTCCGACGACGCCCTCCTTCTCGGCTAGCGGCCCCGACCGGGGCCCGGCCGGCGCAGCCAGGCCCGTTGGTGAAACACCGCGGAACCGGCTCTGCCGGGCCGCTGGTGTTGCCCCCGGTAGGGGGTGGGAGGGCTACACGCAGTGAGCCCGACCTGGGGGCGAGCCTAATGCGCTTCGGCTTGTTTCGCCGCGGCGACGATCGCCGCTTCGTCGTGCTTGGCCCCATTCAGGAACAGGTTCAGCAGCACTGCGCAGACCGAGGCCAGCAGGATGCCCGACTCCACCAGCGAGTGGATCGCGTGCGGCATCCATTGCTTGAAGTTGGGTGCCAGCAGCGGGATCATGCCGACGCCGATCGACACCGCGACGATCATCGCGTTGTGCCGGTTGGTCTTGAAGTCCACGCCCGAGAGGATGCGGATGCCGGTGGCCGCGACCATGCCGAACATCACCAGCCCGGCACCGCCCAGCACCACCGTGGGCAGCGACTCGACGAGCGCCGCCATCTTCGGCAGCAGGCCCAGCACGATCAGGATCACGCCGCCGGCCACGCAGACATAGCGGCTCTTGATGCCCGTGACCGCCACCAGCCCGACGTTCTGCGAGAAGCTGGTGTAGGGGAAGGTGTTGAAGACGCCGCCGATCAGGGTCCCGAGGCCGTCGGTTCGCAGGCCGCGGGCCAGGTCCTGCTGGCTGATCTTGCGGTCGGTCATCTCGCCGAGCGCCAGGAACATGCCGGTCGATTCGATCATCACCACGATCATGATCAGCGACATCGTGAGGATCAGCACCGGGTCGAACTTCGGCAGGCCGAAGTGGAAGGGCAGCACGATGTCGAACCACGCGGCGCTGCCGACCTTCTCGAAGGTCATGAAGCCGAAGACGGTGGCGACCACGGCACCGATCACGATGCCCAGCAGCACCGAGATGTTGGCGATGAAGCCCTTGGCGTACTTGACGATCAGGAGGATCGACACCAGCACCAGCGCTGCGATGGCGAGGCCGCCCAGATCGGCGTAGCGGGGGTTCGGCACCGAGGGCACGATCGACAGGCCCTTGGGCAAGGGCGGCACGGCCGAGCCCGGCGAGGTGACGTCGGCCAGCCACTTGGCGTAGACCGGGTCGACCAGCGCCGGCGCGGTCGGCCCGACCGGGTTGCCGAAGATCCAGTTGATGCCCACGCGCATCAGGCTGATGCCGATCACCGCGATGATGGTGCCGGTGACCACCGGCGGGAAGAAGCGCAGCATCCGCGAGACCATCGGCGCGATCCCTATCGAGATGATGCCGGCGCCGATGATGGCGCCGAACAGCAGCTGCGCGCCGGCCTGGCCCGGGTTGGCGTTGGAGATCGCGACCATCGGCGCGACCGATGCGAAGGTCACCCCCATCATCACCGGCAGCTTGATGCCGAACCACTGGGTCGCGCCGAGCGCCTGGATCAGCGTCGCGATGCCGCAGCAGAACAGGTCGGCCGAGATCAGCAGCGCGACCTCCTGCGGCGTGAGCTTGAGCGCGCGGCCGACGATCAGCGGCACCGCCACGGCACCGGCGTACATCACGAGCACGTGCTGCAGGCCGAGGGCCGCGAGCTTGCCCGTGGGCAGGCGCTGGTCGACGGGATGGATGGCAGGGGAGGCAACAGCCGTCATGACGAGATCTCCTGGGGGCGGCGGGAGGAAAGGACCACGGGCGCGGGCGATGCAGCATCGCGCACCGTCCACTGTTCTGTACGCGAAACTGTATACAACCCAGTTGCCGGGTTGTATGGCGGAAAACCCGCGCTCCGCGAGCTGATGCAACTCGCGGGCCAGCTTGCAGTGCCGATGAAAAAATGTAGAAGAAAGTTATGAATCATCTTGTTACTTTGGAAGTAACTAGGCACAATGTATTACATTGATCCGGCGCCGCTCTCGCGGTCCGACCACCGCAACCCCAATCCATGTTGGCGAGCCATGAAGACCCAGAAACAGGCAATCAGCGAAGGCTATGACGTCGACCTCTCAGGTCCCGGAAGACCGATGGGCGCCAAGGGCAAGTACCCCGATTTCGAGGTCATTCCCTTGCTGACCGAGATGGAGGCGGAGCTCATCAACACCTTGGGCCTCGTGCGCAACATGCTGCTCGAAGGCGTGCCTTCGCAGGACGCCCGGGAGGGCGTGGTGCTCGCGATCGACGGTCTGCTGGCCGCCGCGCGCTCGTGACTCGCCGACCGGCGAACCCCATTCAGAAAGGAGCCACCCCATGAACACCTATCAGACAGCCAGCCAGGCCAGCGGCGTGGCGCGCACCCTGAGCAGGAGCGCGGCATGCACCATCGTCGTGTATCAGGCCGGTGGCAACCGATTCGTCACCGCCCGGCCATCCGACGCCGTCAGTGGCCTGGTGATCGGCATCTATCAGAACGGCTACCAGGTGCAGGGCGCCCGCCGCGCGGGCTGAGCGCCCTCGCACCCCGCCACTCCGCGTAGACGCTGCCCCGCGGGGCAGTCTGCCTTGGGGCGGCTCGACTGCGACGAGCCGCACCCGCGCGCCGGGCGGCGCCGGCCGGCGTGCCAGGTCCCCCGCCGCTCAACCGCTGCCGAAGGCGCCATGGCGGGCGGCGCGCTGGGCGAACCGTTCGGCCCGACCCGCGCGCGCCTTTGCGAGGGCGACCGACACGCCGCGCGCACCCTCTTGCCCGAGCGCGTCCGCCAGCGGCAACTCCCACTGCACTCAGGCCGAACTGCAGTCGGTCGGCGCGCACTGCTGCGCGAAAGCGGCGATCTCGCGACATTGCACCTTCACCTATTTGCACGGCCTTTCGCCCTGACCCGAGGAGGCTGGCTGGGAAGGCGCCATCCGGGCGTGCGAGGAAAGTGACCCCAAATAAAAGGAAAGAAGCCTGCTCCGCATGGCGTTGTTGTGATTTCTGACAAAACCAGATTAATAATTTGGTTTGTCGAATTGATTTCAATTACTTTTATATTTGTGGGAATTTTCCAAAAACACAATAAGAAAGTTCTGAAATTCAAATGAATATCAAAGCCATCCATGTGTGGATTTCTTTGCAAACTAATGGAATATCAGGCTTTCTCGATGTTGATGTTTTCCGTATTGTGTTTGGAAGCGACTTAAAATCGAACCGAAAGCGAGAGTTGAATGGCATTCGATCAAAAAGTCATCCTCGCGCAATAGCCGTCAGACGGTCCAAACTCAAAGCAAGGGAACCAAAATGCATACAGTCATCGTTGTCGACGATCACCCGGCCATCCGGCTCGCGGTCCGCTCCGCGCTCGAGGCCCGCGGCGACTTCCAGGTCGTCGGCGAGGCCGGCGACGGCCCCACGGCGCTGGCTGTCATTCGCGATCAACGTCCGGACCTGGTCATTCTCGATCTCGATCTGCCTCGGCTCAGCGGCCTGGACCTGATCGAGCGCGTGCGGAAATCCCAGCCCGCAACCAAGCTGCTGGTGCTGTCTGCGCAACAGGAATCCATTTTCGCCGCCCGCACGGTGCAGGCGGGCGCCAATGGCTTCATGAGCAAGAACGAAAACATGGCGACGGTGGTGCAGGCCGCTCAAACGGTGCTGGCCGGCTATAGCATGTTCCCCTCGTCGGCGCTGTCCTCGCAGGCCGATCCCAATTCGCCCTCCACTCCCGACGCCTTGATCAGGACGCTGTCCGACCGGGAGCTGACGGTGCTGCAATACCTCGCGCGCGGCATGAGCAACAAGGAAATTGCAGAAACGCTGCTGATCAGCAACAAGACGATCAGCAGTTACAAGACGCGCATCTTCGAGAAGCTCAGGATTTCCACGCTGGTCGAATTGGTCGATTTCACCCGCGCTCACCATCTCATTTCCTGAGGGGCCGAAATGATCTTCGGCCATACGGAGGATCACTGCCTCTGGTTCTATGCGTTCGCCGTGGGCTTCGCGCTGTGCCTCGTCCTGAGCACGATCCGGAACCGATCTTTGCGGATCGAGATGGACCGCCGGTTGGCCGCGAAGGCCGAACTGAGCGACCAGCTCGCCTTCCAGCAAGCGACGCTCGAGGGCATCCCGTACGCCATCTGCGTGCGCGACGCCGAGGCGCGGCAGATCTTCTGCAACGCCGCCTACGAGAAACTCTTCGGCACCACGCGCGAGGCGATGGAACGCAAGACCGTGTCCGAAAGCGGGCTCGACTACGTCGATCCGGAGCATATGAACCTGCTGCACGAGCGCTACCTTGGCCTTCTGGCCGACCATGGCACCATCAGCGAGGACGTCGACGTGTTTCTCGACGGCCAGACACGGCGCATTCTCCATTGGGCGGCGCCCATTTCGCTGAAAGAGGGCGCTGCGGCGCCCGCGCTGATCGCCGGTGCGATCGACATCACCGAGCGTCAGCACCTGATCGAGCAGATCGAAACGGCCCTGGCCCAGGCCCAGGAGGCGAACCGGGCCAAGTCCAACTTCCTCGCCACCATGAGCCATGAGATCCGCACGCCGATGAACGCGGTGCTGGGCCTGCTCGAACTGCTGGTGCGCGAGGGCCGGTTGAACGCGAAGGACCGGGAATCGGTCGACCTGGCGTGCAGCTCGGCGCAATCCCTGCTCGGGCTGATCGACGACATCCTGGACATCTCGAAGATCGAGGCCGGGGGTCTGGAAATCGTGCTGGCGCCGACACGGCTGCGACCGATCCTCGAAGAGGTGGCCAAGGTGTTCGGGGGCATGGCGCGGCAGCGCGGCCTGGCCATAGCACTCGACGTGGATCCGGCGGTCGGCGAATGGCATGTGGCCGATGCGACGCGCTTCAGGCAGATCGTCAACAACCTGGTCAGCAACGCCATCAAGTACACAGATACCGGCGGCGTCACACTGCGCCTGCGCCGCGCGAATCGAACGGGGGATACCGAGTCGATCGTGCTCGAGGTCGAGGACTCCGGCATCGGCATCGCGTCCGAGGATGTGGCGAACCTGTTCCGGCCCTTCTTCCAGGCCGAGGCCGCCGGGCCGCGTGCCATCGGCGGAACGGGGCTCGGCCTGCCCATCGTGCAGAGGCTGTGCCGGAAGATGGGCGGCACGATCGAGGTTCGCAGCCAGCGCGGGCAGGGAACCTGCATCCGGGTGGCGTTCGACCTGGTGGTCGTGCCTGCGCCGCTGGCCGAAGCGCTGCCGGCCATCCGCGACGACGGCGAGCCCGGGCGCCCCTGGCGCTGGCGCGGCAAGGTCCTGGCGGTCGACGACCATCCGGCCAATCGGCTGCTGCTGCGCCGCCAGCTGGATCACCTGGGCCTGGACTGCGAACTGGCCGAAAACGGCGAGACCGCGCTGGAACTCTGGCGCGATGGCGGCTTCGACCTCGTCATCACCGATTGCTCGATGCCGGTCATGGATGGCTACGCGTTGGCTACGGCCATCCGTGAACTCGAGCGCGAGCGGCATCTGCCGCGCTGTCCGGTACTGGGATGCACGGCCCATGTGCAGGAGGAGGAAAGGCGCCGCGCCCTGGAAGTGGGGATGGACGAATGCCTGATGAAGCCCTTCAGCCTCGACGGCCTGTCCGCCGCGCTCCATCGGCACCTGCGCGCGGATCTCGCGACGCCGCCATCCGCGCCGCCGCCGCAAGCACCGGCCGGGAGGCCGTTCGACCCGCTGGCGCTGCGCAGCCTGTCCGACGGCGATGCCCGGATCGAAGCGAGATTCCTCGAAGCGCTGCTGCGATCCAACCTCGGCGACCTGCGGCAGATCGTCGAACACGTCGAGTCGGGCGAGCTCCCCGAAGCGGCTTCCATGGCGCACAGGATCAAGGGCGCGGCACGGATGGTCCATGCCGAGCGGGTTGTTCAGGCATGCGACGCGCTCGAACTCGCGTGCCGGGGCGACCACGTGTCGTCGCCGACCGCCGGACTGGCCCTGCTGGCGGAGCGCCTCGACGAACTCAATCGGTCGATCGAAGTGCAACTGGCGGATCTGGCGCAGCCTTCCACGCATTCCTGGTTGCGTAGCGCAGCAGCCAGATCCAGCTCGTCGCTGAGCCGTTCGTGAGCTTGCGCAATGCCTGCGGATAGCCCATGAGATCCTGAAGCCAGCCTTCCGCGCGCACGACCACATCGTGGCGCTGCAGGTCCCGTTCCTCGATCTTCACGCCGCGGCGCTCCAGGTCCTCGACGATGAGGCCCGTGTAGGCGGACGGTGCCTTCAGGCGCAGGAACATCAGGGGTTCGACCCATGCGCCGTCACTGTCGCGCAAGCTGTGGACCTCGGGCCTGCGCAACACGACCAGCGCGCCATGAACGTCCCGGATGACCTCTTGAGCCTCCGTCAGCGCACACTCGTTGGCCGCATAGATGCGTCCGCCGCGGCCTTCGCACACGATCAGGTAGCGGTCGGGCCGCGAGAGCCAGTCCACCGTTCCACGCTGCGCGAAGATGGCCAGCGCCTCCGCGCCCGGCAGCAGYGACTGCCTGAGGGGGTACAGGGCCAGTCGTTCCTCAGCGCACATCACGCAGCTCCGGGTCTTCCGGATCGCGCCCGAGCTCGCTGCAGCGCCGGACGCCGAGGATGCGAACCGCGCTCGTGCCGCCCGTGGCGTGAGGGAGCCGGGCCACGGCGCCGACGGTCTGGCCGATGAAGCTCAGCCCCAGCGGCGTCAGGACCGAGACGCGGCGCTGCGAGACGTCGGCGTCGCGCGGGCAGACCAGCGTGAACTCGCGCACTTCCCTGCCATCCGCCGGCTCGATCTGCAGCGTCCAGTTGAGGCCGGCGATGTCGTCGCGCGTGCACCCGCGGGGGCGCAAGGTGGCCTGCGACAGCAGCGCCAGGGCCTGCTCTCCGGGGTTGAGCTCCACTTCGCCGAGCCGCAGCCAGTGTTCGGCCGCCCGCGACAGGAGCTGGGCCTCGTCCATCGTGAGCAGGCGCGCATCGCTCACGAGATCCTCCCGGCGGCCGGAGCGAAGGCGCGCTCGGCCTCGATCCGCTGCTTGGCCGCGGCGCGTGTCGAGGCCTGGAAATCGTCGGGCACGATCAGGACATCGCTGCTCGCCCAGCACAGCACGCGCTGCGCCACGCTGCCGAAGACGAAGTCCGCGATCGGCGAGTTGCTGCCCTTGCCGACCACCAGCAGATCGGCGCCCACGTAGTCTTGCTGGATCGCGGCCTGCCGGGCGGGGTCGCCGTGGCCGATGGCCGACATCACGCGGTTGCGGCGGGCGTCGAACGAATCGGTGAGCCAGAAGATGCGGTCGCGCGCATGGCGCATGCATTCGTGCCTGTAGGCCTTGATGGCCTGGTGGGACACTTCGGCGGAGCGCAGTTTCGCCTCGTTGAGGGTGCTGATGGCATGGAACAGCTCGACCTCGGCGTCGTCGTCCAGCATCCAGGCCAGCTTGACCAGGTTCTTCGATGCCGGCGTGAAGTTCACGGCGACCAGGATCCTTCGGTAGCGTTGCCGAGGCAGCAGCTTGCTGACCAGGATCGGGCAGCGGCAAAGGCGCGCCAGACGCTCGGCGGTCTGGCCGCGCAGCAAGGCGGAGAGCGTGCGCTCGCGGCCATGGCCGAGCACCAGCAGGTCGGCGCAGCTGGCTTCCTGCGCCACATCCGCGAGGCTGTTCGCGCTCTGGTTCACCGTGCGCACGGTGATGCCGAGCCGGCCGGCCAGGTCCTTGGCGGCGTGCGCCAGCCGGCTGGCCGCGTGGACGGGCTCGGCGCCGCCCTTGGCGGCGAAAACCATCAGCTTGAGCGTGGCGCGGTGTTCGACCGCGAGCTGGGCCGCGCGTTCGACGGCCTGGTTGGCCTGCAGCGAAAAGTCGGTGATGGCCAGGATGGATCGGATGTTCATTGCAGAGATCTCCTCTTCGCGAGTGACGAGCGCGTGCCTCGGCCTGCCTGCCGCCTTCCTGGGGGCAGAGAGTGCACGCAGTGACGGAGCCGGGGCCTTCTAGCCGAGGGTGCCGCTGTGTTCGGGCTGGAACAGCACGGCGACGATCTCGGCGCTGCCTTCCTCGCCGCTCGGCGTCTGCCAGCGTGCGACCGCCCCGGCCTTCAGTCCGAGCAAGGCGCTACCGACCGGCGAGAGCACCGAGATGTAGCCGGCGCCAGGCTCGGCGTCGCCGGGATAGCAGACGGTCAGCGTCTGGCGGCGTTGGGTGAGAAGGTCGACGATCTCGACCTGCGAGTACATCGAGACGATGTCCGC
Organism: Variovorax sp. M-6; assembly: GCF_052114385.1. Classification (NCBI taxonomy): domain Bacteria; kingdom Pseudomonadati; phylum Pseudomonadota; class Betaproteobacteria; order Burkholderiales; family Comamonadaceae; genus Variovorax; species Variovorax sp. M-6. Next base: position 38,362 of record NZ_JBFREQ010000021.1, read on the forward strand.
GGGAAGGTCGCGAGAGGGAAGCACCTCGGCCGCGCCGATGAGGTCGGCGAGGCCCGGGGGCAGCTTGCCGTCCAGCAGCTTGCTGAGCCGGACGAAGTCATGGTCGGTGAGCGTGCGCTCGCCGTGAATCGTTGCCTGCATGAAACGCACTCCAGTCGAATGCGGCCTGCCCGATCGGACGGGCGACGGCCACTGCCGCGCGAGGCTGGTGCCCGGCGGTCGAAAGGTCTGCGCTGAAAAGGGAGAGGAGCGGACCGCCGGGCTTAGGAATCTGCGGGCGTCGGCTGGAAACCCGCCGTGCTCGCCAGGAACTGCGCATGCGCGCGGTCCGCCGCAAGCGGCAGGACTGCGAAGGCAGCGTGGTTGAGGAGCTGGACGGGGGTTTGCATGGGCCCGAGTCTATCGGCGACGCGTGATCGGCTCAAGCAATGGCCTCACGCTCCTTGCCGATATGAGAAGGCCGGGCGAGTGGCCCGGCGCTGCGCCCGGAGGCTGGCGCCGTATCAGGCCAGCAGGTCGCTCAAGGTCCGCGCGATGACCTTGGTGGCGCGCCGCAGGTCTTCGAGCACCACGCGTTCGTCGCTGCGCTTGGCGTGCGACTCGAGCACGGTGCGCGGGCCGGCGCCGTAGATCACGCCCGGGATGCCGGCCTCGCCGTACAGCCGCACGTCGGTGTAGAGCGGCGTGCCCATGGCCTTGATCGGTTCGCCGAAGAGTTCCTGGCCGTGCTTCTGGATCGCATCGACCAGCGGCTTGTTGCCGGCCAGCGGCTTCATCGAATTGGCCAGCAGCATGCGCTTGATGTCGACCGTGATGCCGGGCATGCCTGCAGCCGCGTCGGCGATGACCTTGCGGATGCTGGCTTCGACCTCGACCGGGTTTTCCTCGGGGATCATCCGGCGATCGAGCTTGAAGACCACCTTGCCGGGCACGACGTTGGTGTTGGTGCCGCCCTCGATGCGGCCGACGTTGAGGTAGGGGTGCGTGATGCCCTCGACCTTCGACGTCACCTGCTGGTAGAGCGTGTTCTGCGCATAGAGCGCATTCAGGATGCGGACCGCGCCCTGCAGCGCATCGACGCCGCTGGTCGGGATCGCGGCATGCGCCATCTTGCCGTGCACCGTGACTTCCATCTGCAGGCAGCCGTTGTGCGCCGTGACCACCTCGTAGCTGAAGCCGGCCGCGATCATCAGGTCGGGCTTGGTCAGGCCCTGCTTGAGCAGCCAGCCCGGGCCCAGGATGCCGCCGAATTCCTCGTCGTAGGTGAAGTGCAGTTCGACGCTGCCCCGGTTCGGCCTGGCGACCGCCTCGAGCGCTCGCACTGCGAAGGTGAAGCTCGCGAAGTCGCTCTTGCTGACCGCGGCGGCCCGGCCGTAGAGGCTGCCGCCGTCGATCTCGCCGCCGTAGGGGTCGTGCGTCCAGCCTTCGCCGGGCGGCACCACGTCGCCGTGGGCGTTGAGGGCCACGACCAAGCCTTGCCTGGGTCGTTCTCCCTCCTTGCGGTCGCCGGTTTCGCCGTACTTGCGGCGCACGATCAGGTTGGTGATGGATTCGAGGCCATAGTCCTTCACTTCCTGTGCGGGCACGGCGTATTTCTCGGCCTCGAAGCCGAAGGCCTGGATCAGTTCCGCCGTGCGTTCGGCGTGCGGTGCGTTGTTGCCCGGCGGCGTGTCGGTGGGCACGCGCACCAGTTCCTGCAGGAAGCGGACTTCCTCGTCGAAGTGGGCGTCGATCCAGGCGTCGAGTTGCTTGTAGTCGGTCATGTCAGTGGGCCAGGTCGGTGGCGAGGTTGTCGAGCAGCAGCTGGAAAGCCTGGACCGCCAGCTGCATGTCGTCGTTGGTGCTCGATTCGAGCGGGTTGTGGCTGATGCCCGAATTGATGCCGCGCACGAAGAGCATGGCTTGCGGCATCACCTCGTGCAGCTTCATCGCGTCGTGGCCGGCGCCGCTGGGCATGCGGAACAGCGGCACGCCGAGCGTGTCGACCGCCATCTCCCAGCGCTGCTGCCATTCGGGCGCGCTGGGTGCCGCTGCCGCGCGCATCGTTTCCTCGAGCGTGTGGCGCACGCCGCGGCGCTCGCAGATTTCCTTCAGCGCATCGACGACGTCGGTCGCGAGCGCATCGCGCTGCGCGTTGTTCGGCGCCCGCAGGTCGAGGCTGAACTTGCAGCGCCCGGGCACCACATTGATCGAGCCGCTCGGCACTTCGAGCATGCCGACGGTGGCCACCGAATCCCCGTCCTTCGCGGCGCGCTGCTCGGCGAACAGGATCAGCTCGGCCACGGCTGCCGCGGCATCGCGGCGGCGGTCCATGGGCGTGGTGCCGGCGTGGCTGGCCATGCCGATGACCTCGCCCACGTAGCGAACGCTGCCGTTGATCGAGGTCACGATGCCGAGCGGCAGGTCGAGCTCGGTCAGCACCGGGCCCTGTTCGATGTGGACTTCGACGAAGCCCAGGTACTTCGAGGGATCGCGCTGCAGCTTCGGGATGTCTTCGTCCTCGAGGCCCGCGTGGCGCCGCGCCTCGCGCATCGTGATGCCGTCGGCGTCCTTCTGGTCGAGCCATGCCGGATCGAAGTGGCCGATCAGCGCGCCGGAGCCGAGGAAGGTGGCCTTGTAGCGCTGGCCTTCCTCTTCGGCGAAGCCCACGACCTCGAAAGCGAACGGCAGGCGGCGGTTCTGCCGCTTGAGTTCGCGCACGCAGGCCATCGGCACGAAGATGCCGAGCCGGCCGTCGTACTTGCCGCCGTTGCGCACCGTGTCGTAGTGCGAGCCCGTGAGCAGCGCGCGGGCGCCGGGCGTGGCGCCCTCGTAGCGGCCGACCACGTTGCCCACGGCATCGATCTGCACGCTGTCGAAGCCGGCCTCGCGCATGTCCTGGGCGATCTGGGCTGCGCAGGCGCGGTGCGCGTCGGTCAGGTAGGTGACCGTGAGCTGGCCCTTCTCGGCGTAGCCCGGGTCGGTGTGGGCGGCGAGCTTCTCCTGCCAGTCCCAGACCACGTTGCCGATCGTCGGGTCGGCATCGAACTTGTCGTCCAGGCGGATCTCGGCGATGCGGTGGATGTTGCGCAGCGCCTCGCCGAGTTCGAAGGCCGGGTGGTGGTGCAGCCGGCGCTCGAAGGTGTCGATGATCTCGCGCTTCAGGAGACCGGTGCCGCGCGGGCCGCGCACCGCGAGGATGAACGGGAAGCCGAACTTGGTGTTGTAGTCGGCGTTGAGCTGCTGGATCTTCGCGAATTCCTCGGGCGTGCAGTCGGTCAGGCCGGCCCTGTTCTGCTCGTTGGTCGATTCGGCGGTCAGGCTCTTGCTGACCATGGCCTTGCCCGCGAGTTCGGGGTGGGCGCGGATCAGGCCGAGCTGCTCTTCGCGCGAGGCGTGGGTCACGGCCTGCACCAGCGCATGCTTCAGGTGCGGCAGCGAGCGGAACGGGCGCGAGACGAGCGCGCGCGCGGCAATCCACGGCGAATGCTCGTAGACGCCGTCGAGCAGTGCGACGGCTTCATCGGCCGAGGCCGCGTTGAGTTGGTCGATGGTGAGCGCCATGTCAGTCTCCTTGCGAGGCGGCGTAGGGGTGCGTCGCCTTCCAGTGCCGCGCGATGTCGAGCCGGGTGCAGACCCAGACCCGGTCGTGCGCGGCGATGTGATCGAGGAAGCGCTGCAGCGCCACGATGCGCCCGGGCCGTCCCAGCAGGCGGCAGTGCATGCCGATGCTCATCATCTTCGGCGCCTCGTCGCCTTCGGCGTAGAGCGCGTCGAAGCTGTCCTTCATGTACTGGAAGAACGGGTCGGCGTGCGAATAGCCCTGCGGCAGCGCGAAGCGCATGTCGTTGCAGTCGAGCGTGTAGGGCACGATCAGTTGCGGCACCACCTGGCCGTCGGTCTTCTGCACCTTCATCCAGAAGGGCAGGTCGTCGCCGTAGTAGTCGCTGTCGTATTCGAAGCCGCCGTAGTCGGCCACCAGGCGCCGCGTGCGCGGGCTGTCGCGGCCGGTGTACCAGCCGAGCGCGCGCTGGCCGGTGAGCTTCTCGATGGCCTCCATGCCCAGGCGCATGTGCTCGCGCTCCGTGTCCTCGTCGAGGTTCTGGTAGTGGATCCAGCGCCAGCCGTGGCAGGCGATCTCGTGGCCCAGTTCCTTGAAGGCGGCGGCGAGTTCGGGGTAGCGCTCGAGCGCCATGCCGACGCCGAACACGGTCAGCGGCAGGCCGCGCTTCTCGAACTCGCGCAAGATGCGCCAGACGCCCGCGCGCGAGCCGTATTCGTAGATCCCCTCCATGCTGATGTGGCGCTCGGGGTAGCTCGCGGGGTTGAACATCTCGGACAGGAACTGCTCGGAGCCGGCGTCGCCGTGCAGCACGCAGTTCTCGCCGCCCTCTTCGTAGTTGAGGACGAACTGGACCGCGATGCGGGCGCGGCCGGGCCATTGCGCATGCGGCGGGTTGCGGCCGTAGCCGACGAGGTCGCGCGGGTAGGGGAGGGTCGTGTCGTAAAGGCTCATGGGGTCACGCCAGTGCCAGGGAGATGTCGTGGGTGGGAACCTTGCGGTCGAAGGTGAGGTTGGCCTCGACGTGGTCCAGGTGCTCGGTCATGAGGCGCACGGCGCGTTCCTCGTCCTTGGCGGCGAGGGCTTTCACGATGTCGGCGTGCTCGTCGTTCGAGTGTTCGGCCGCGGTCGCGCTCTGGTACATCAGCGTGATCAGTGCGCAGCGCGAGATCAGCTCGCCGAGGATCTGCGCCAGCACCGTGTTGCCCATGAGCTCGGCCATGCGCACGTGGAAGTCGCCGAGCAGCTCGGTGCGGCCCGAGATGTCCTCGCCCGAGACGGCGGCCTTCTCGAGTGCGACGTGCTCCCTGAGCGCCTTGATCTTGGCCGGCGTGACGTTGCGAACGAAGGCGCGCGTCATCTCGGCCTCGAGCATGCGGCGCACCGCGAACACCTGCTTGGCCTCGTCGACCGCGGGTGCCGCCACGAAGGCGCCACGCGCGGGCTCGAGCCGGATCAGCTTGTTCTGCGACAGCTGGAACAGTGCCTGCCGCACCAGCGTGCGCGAGACGCCGAAGTGGTCTGCGAGCTTCTGCTCGGCCAGCTTGCTGCCCGGCTGGAGCCGGTGCTCCACAATGGCCTTGGTGAGTGCGTCGACGATCGCGCGGGTGGTGGTCGAGTCCATGTTTTCCATGATAGACCCAAAGCCGATAACTGTATACACTTTTGTCGACCGTAATTTCCCGAATGCACCGAAGGAGTAGATTCATGGGCCTGAGCACTCACGTACTGGACACGATGCACGGCTGCCCGGCCGGCGGCATGGAGGTCGCTCTCTTCACCACCGACGGCACCGCGGAGGACGCACGCGCCACGCTGGTCAGGCGCTTCACGCTGAACGCGGACGGCCGCAGCGACGGCCCGCTCTATGACAACAGCACGCTGAAGGCCGGGACCTACCGGCTGGTGTTCGATGTGGCGGGCTATTTCAAGGCCCGCGGCGTGACGCTGCCCGAGCCGAACTTCCTGAACCGCGTGGCGCTGGACTTCGGCGTCGCGCACACCGACCAGCACTACCACGTGCCTTTGTTGGTGAGCCCGTGGTCGTACTCGACCTACCGTGGGTCCTGACGCTACAACTGGCCTTCGCTGAGTGTGTCCAGTTGAAAACGACCGCCTTCGTCCCACAGCCAGGTGTCGGTCCAGGTCACCTTGCCCAGCCGCGTGGCGGCCGGGTAGGGCGCGGCCACGAGCACGGTGCGCTCGATCTCCGCGATCACTTCGGGGGCGTGTGCGGGCGCTCGCATCCAGTGCATCGACAGCACCTTGCCGTCGGCATCGAGGTTGACCTGCAGCGTGCCGACCGCGTAGAGCAACGGCGGCAGCTTACCGCCATAGATGCGTGCCTTGTTGATTTCGTAGACATGGCGGGCGGCGTCCTTGCGGTAGTCGCGCGCCGTGGCGGCGCTGGACGCACGCGGCTTGCCGCGGCTGTTGTCGCCCGGCTCGGGCTTGGCGTTGCTGAGCTGGCCCGGGACCGCACCGGTCGGCGTGGTGCTGCAGCCGGCGAGCCAGAGGCTGGTGAGGAGGGCGGCCGCCAGGGCGAGGCGGCGCGGCAAGGACTGAATTCGCATCGGCGGGTTTATACCGTGCCCGGCCGGGTGCTGCGCAACCGGAGGTATCGGGCCGATCCCAGGGAGGTCGCGCGATGAGCGGCGCGGTCGACGAACTGCTCGCGCGCCTGCAGCGCGAAAGCGCGGTGCTGGTGCAGGTCGTCTCGACCGAGGGCTCCGCGCCGCGCGAGGCCGGCACCTGGATGGCGGTCTGGGCCGATGGGCTCACGGCCACCATCGGCGGCGGCCAGCTCGAGTTTCAGGCCACCGACGAGGCGCGGGCCTGGCTGGCCGGCGGCCCGGCCATCGAGGGCGTGCGGCGCTATCCGCTGGGGCCGAGCCTGGGCCAGTGCTGCGGCGGCGTGGTGTACCTGTCGTACCGCCGCGTTGCGGCAGCCGATGCGCAGGCGCTCCAGGCCGAACTGCTCGCACACCTGGAGCCCGTCGCGCTGTTCGGCGGCGGCCACGTGGGCGCGGCGCTGGCACGGCTGCTCGCGACGCTGCCGTTCGCGGTGCGATGGATCGACAGCCGCGACGGCGTGTTCCCTTCCGAACTCCCGGCGCAGATCGAAACCGAGCATTCCGAGCCCGTGCAGCACGCGGTGGCCCAACTCGCGCCGGGCTCGCGCGTGCTGATCATGAGCTTCAGCCATGCCGAGGACCTCGACATCGTGATCGCCTGCCTCAAGCGGCTGCGCGAGCGCGACGACCTGCCCTACATCGGCCTGATCGGCAGCAAGACGAAGTGGGCGACCTTCCGCCATCGGCTGGAGGCGCGCGGCTTCACCGCCGAGGAGATGGCCCGCGTGACCTGCCCGATCGGCGTTCCCGGCATCGGCGGGAAGGAGCCCGAGGTGATCGCCGTGGCCGTGGCGGCACAGTTGTTGCAATCGCTCTCGATGGCATGAGCGCGCTCAGGGTTTTCCAGCACGCCGAGCGATGCAAAAACCCACAAGTCAGCGCTTAATAGTGTATACACTTCAGTCCACAAGCCGCAGCGGAGCGAGACCTCGACCCGGGTCTGCGTTCGCGGCACTTTCTCTGCTTACAGCGCCCGCAGTGGTGAGCAGGCACCGCGGCGCCCCCACGCGCCGACAAGGTTGAGAGCAAATGGAAAGCTACTACCTCGACTGGGCCAACCTGCTGTTGCGCTGGGTCCACGTCATCACCGCCGTCGCCTGGATCGGCGCCTCCTTCTACTTCGTGATGCTGGACAACAGCCTGGAGAAGCCGCAGGACCAGGAATCGCTGGACAAGGGCGTCGGCGGCGAGCAGTGGGCGGTGCATGGCGGCGGTTTCTACAACATGCAGAAGTACGCGCTGGCGCCCAAGCGGCTGCCGGACCACCTTCACTGGTCGTACTGGGAGAGCTACTCGACGTGGCTCACGGGCTTCGCGCTGTTCACGATGTCCTATCTGTGGAACGCGAGCACCTACCTGATCGACAAGTCCAAGATGGACTGGCAGCCCGGCGCCGCGATCGGCGTTGCGCTGGCCTTCTTCGTGGTCTTCTGGATGGTCTACGACGGCATCTGCCAGCTGTTCGGCCGGCGCAAGAACGGCGACACCATCGTCGGCGTGCTGATCGCCGTGTTCATCGCCTTCGCGACCTGGCTGGCCTGCCAGTGGTTCGCGGGCCGCGCGGCCTTCCTGCTGGTCGGCGCGATGATGGCGACGACCATGAGCGGCAACGTGTTCTTCTGGATCATCCCGGGCCAGCGCAAGAACGTGCAGGCGCTGCGCGAAGGCAAGCCGGTGGACCCGGTGCACGGCCAGCGCGGCAAGCAGCGCAGCGTGCACAACACCTACTTCACGCTGCCGGTGCTGTTCGCGATGCTGAGCAACCACTACAGCTTCACCTACACCCACAAGTACAACTGGATCGTGCTGCTGCTGATCATGCTCGGCGGCGCGGCGATCCGGCAGTTCTTCGTGGTGCGCCACCGCTTCAAGCTCGGCAACGCGCGCAATCCGATTCCGTACGCGCTGTTCGGCATCGCGGTGCTCGGCCTCACCATCGTCTGGATGAAGCCCGAGCCCGTCGCGGCGCCCGCGGCCGGCGCGGCCGTGCAGAAGGTGTCGTTCGGCGAGGTGCAGAAAGTGCTCGAGCAGCGTTGCTACATGTGCCATGGCGCCCAGGTGCAGATGAAGAACGTGCGCCTCGACACCCCGGACCAGGTCGCCGCGCATGCGCAGGGGGTGTACCAGCAGGCGGTGGTCACCAAGATCATGCCGATGAACAATTCGACCGGCATCACGGACGCCGAGCGCGCCCTGCTCGGCAAGTGGTTCGAAGGCGGGGCCAGTACCAAGTAGCTCGCCCCCAGGTTGGCTCACTGCGTGTAGCCGCCCACCCCCTGCCGGGGGCAACACCGGCGGCCTGGCAAAGCCAGATCCGCGGTGTTTCACGAAGGGCCCGGCTCGCCTGGGGCGAGCGGGCGGAGATGGAGACAATGTCCGGTCAAGGTGACGTATGAACACATCGAAGCTGCAACAAATCCCTGACGCGCATGCCGCGCCGCGCGAGTTCCTGGAGCATCTCTACCGCGTCGCGGTCGAGCGTGCGCTGCCGCTGGCGAGCATGGGGGCGTATCTGCCCAAGCCGCCGAAGGGGCGCACGCTGGTGCTCGGCGCCGGCAAGGCCGGCGGCTCGATGGTGCAGGCGCTGGAGGCGCTGTGGCCGGCGGAAGCGCCGCTGTCGGGCCTGGTGGTCACGCGCTACGGTCACATTCCGCCGCGACCCGAAGGCTTGGCCTCCCGGATCGAGCTGGTCGAGGCCGCGCATCCCGTGCCCGATCAGGCGGGGCTGGATGCCGCGCAACGGATCCTCGCGCTGGCCCAAGGCCTGACCGCCGATGACCTGGTGCTGTGCCTCATTTCGGGCGGCGGCTCGTCGCTGCTGACCCTGCCGGCCGAAGGACTCACGCTGGCCGACAAGCAGCGCATCAACACCCAGCTGCTCGAATCGGGCGCCCACATCGGCGAGATGAACTGCGTGCGCAAGCACCTGTCGCGCATCAAGGGCGGCCGGCTCGCGGCCGCCTGCGCCCCGGCGAAGGTCGTGACGCTCACCATCAGCGATGTGCCCGGCGACGATCCGGCCGTGATCGCCAGCGGCCCCACCGTGCCCGACGCGAGCAGCTGCGCCGACGCGCTGGCGATCCTCGACCGCTACCGGATCGAGGTGCCGGCGCCGGTGCGGGCCCGACTCGAGAGCGGCGCGCTCGAGACGCCCAAGCCCGGCGACGCGGCGTTCGAGGGGCACGTGACGCACGTGATCGCGGCACCCCAGCAGTCGCTCGAGGCGGCCGCGGCCGCGGCGCGTGCCGGCGGCATCGCAGCCCACGTCCTCAGCGACGAAATGGAAGGCGAATCGCGCGAAGTGGGCAAGGTGCACGGCGCCCTGGCGCGTGCGGTGGCGCTGCGCGGCGCGCCGTTCGCGAAGCCCTGCGTGATCCTGTCGGGCGGCGAAACCACGGTCACGATCCGGCCGCGGCAGCCCGGCCAGGCCAAGGGCCGCGGCGGCCGCGCGGGCGAATTCTGCATGGGGCTCGCGGGTGCGCTGGCCGGCTGCGAAGGCGTCTGGGCGCTGGCCGCCGACACCGACGGCATCGACGGCGTCGAGGACAATGCCGGCGCCCTCGTCACGCCCGACACGCTGCGTCGTGCCGAGGCGGCCGGCGCCAAGCTCGCCAGCCACCTCGACCGCAACGACGCCTACGGCTACTTCGACGCCATCGGCGATCTGCTGGTGACCGGGCCGACCCACACCAACGTCAACGACTTCAGGGCTCTTCTGATCCTGTAGCGCCTGGCCGACAGGCTCTCGCCGCCGGCGCTGATGAGAGAATCGGCTCCAACGTCGAGCCCCATGAATCCATCCAACGACCTGCGCCTGGCGCCTCGCCCCTTCGAGACTTGGAAAGAAGAGGTCTGGCTTCGGATCCGCAGGCATTTCGTCCTCAAGGTGATCGGCACCACCGCGTTCACCTGGCTCTTCTTCATCGGCTACTTCCATCTGCTGCGCCAGCCCGCGAGTCCGGTTTCGGCGATGCCGTTGACCGCGATCGACCACCTGATCCCGTTTCAGCCACAAGCGATCGTCGCCTATTTCTCGCTCTGGCTGTACGTGGGGGTCGCGCCCGGACTCCAGCTCACGTTCAAGGAACTGGTGGTGTACGGGCTGTGGGCCGGCGGCCTGTGCCTGACCGGGCTCGGCTTCTTCTATTTCTGGCCGACGCAGATCCCGCCGATCACGCTGCCGCCGACGGACTTCCCCGGCTTCGCGATCCTGCAGGGCGTCGACGCCGCGGGCAACGCCTGCCCGTCGATGCACGTGGCGATCGCGATCTTCACGGCCCTCTGGATCGAGCACTTCCTGCGCCAGGCAGGCGCGCCGATGGCCCTGCGCGTGGCCAATGCACTGTGGTTCGCGGCCATCGCCTGGTCGACGCTGGCGATCAAGCAGCACGTGGTGCTGGACGTGGTGGCCGGCGCGCTGCTCGGCGTCGCGTTCGCGCTGCCTTCGCTGCGCTGGCGGCCGCGTGCCGGCGCGATTTCGCCCGGCTGGAGCGGATATCATGAGGCGTCACTGCCCGCGGGCCGGTTCGGCGGCCGTGCCAGGAGGAACTGATTCCTGCGGGCCGACGACATCCACAACATTGCCGTTCGCAGGGAGCGTCGACGGCCAGAATGACGACGGACACCGCACGATGAGTTCGCTGAAGGAATTGCAGGACCTGATCCACGAGAAGTACGGCATCGAGGCGTCGGCCCTCGACCCGCATGCCTCGATGCGCGAGAAAGGCTTCGATTCGCTGGCCCTGGTCGAGTTCGTGTTCGCGATCGAAGACCGCTTCTCGATCACGATGCCCGACGACGACCCGAACATCGACACGCTGGCCGCGCTCGCGGCCGTGGTCGACAAGGTCAGGGCGACCCAGACCACGTGAGCGCGGTTGCCGTCACAGGCCTGGGCGTCGTGGCACCCCACGGCGACGACCATGGCCGCTTGTTCGCGGCGCTGGTGCGGGGAGACTCGGCACTCGAGCCGGTTTTTCCCGAACTGCCCAAGGCGGCGGTCGCGGCCCGGGTGGCCTTCGATGAATCCCGCTGGTTCACCAAGCTGCAGCTCGCGGGCGTGGACCGCGTGAGCCAGCTCGCGGTGGCCGCCGCCGACCTGGCGATGCGCGATGCCGGGGCGATCGGCGAGCTGGATCCCGAACGCCTCGGCGTCTTCGCGGGCTGCGGCATGGGCGGCGCCGCCGCGCTCGAAGCCGCGTACCGCGGCGGCGGACGCGTGCCGCCGCTGACCATCCCGGCCTTCATGCCGAGCGCGCCGGCCTCGCACGTGGCGATGCGCCAACGCGTCCAGGGGCCGGTGTTGACCTATTCGGTGGCTTGCGCCTCCTCGTCGGTGGCCATTGCCGAGGCCGCCAAGGCGGTGCAGCGCGGCGACGTCGACCTCGCGATCGCCGGCGGCAGCGAGGCGCTCGTCGTGCCGGGCGTGGTGCTCGCCTGGCAGGCGATGCAGACGCTGGCCGGCGTCAGAGCCGGCGAAGAGGCGACGGCGATCCGGCCCTTCGCGAGCGACCGCAGCGGCTTCGCGCTCGGCGAGGGCGCCGCATTCCTGGTGCTCGAATCGGCCGAGCGCGCCCGCCGGCGCGGCGCGCGGGTCTATGCCGAGCTGGCCGGATGGGGCCTGAGCTGCGACGCGACGCATCTGACCAAGCCCGATGCCGCCGGCCAGGCGCGCGCGCTGCGCCAGGCGCTGCGGCAGGCCGGACTGCAGCCCCGCGACATCGGCTACTGCAATGCCCACGGCACGGCCACGCGCATCGGCGACGTGGTCGAGCGCGACGCGCTGGCCGAGGTCTGGGGCGGGGACCTCGATCGACTGCGCGTCAGTGCGACCAAGGCGCTGCACGGCCACCTGCTCGGCGCCGCGGGCGCACTCGAAGCCGTGGTGACGGTGTTGGCCCTGCAGCGGCGCGAGCTGCCGCCGAGCATGCACTGCGAGACGATCGATCCAGCCTGCAGCCTGAACCTGGTGACGCCCGGCAACTCGGCCGCGCCGGAACTGCAAGCCGCCATCAGCAACTCCTTCGCTTTCGGTGGCACGAACTCGGTGCTGCTTTTCAGCCGGGCCTGAGCCGGGACGGGCGCGAGGGGCCGCTAAACTGATGCAGCTTTCGGATCCCTCTCACACACGCATTGGAGTCAACATGATCGGACGTTTCGCTGCACTGGCTTTCGCGCTGCTGCTCTCGGCCTGCGCGAGCGTCGGCGGCCCCGCGGTCAAGATCGATGTCGACCCGGCCGCGAACTTTTCGGGCGTGCGCACCTACAGCTGGGTGGCGCGGCCCGACGGCGGCACGCCGCTGATGCAGCAGCGCATCGTCGACGGTATCGATTCCCGGCTGCAGGCCAGGGGCTGGAAGCTGGCGCCCAACGGCGACATCCATGTGTCGGCGCATGTCACGGCGTCGGAGAAGGAAAACCTCAAGAGCTACTACACGCGAGTCGGCTACCTCGGCTGGGGCGGATTCGGTCCGCCGGCACCCAACAGCGCGATGCCGGCCGAGACCTTCGAGGTCGGCACGCTGGTGGTCGACATGGTCAATGCGCAGACCAAGCGTTCGGCGTGGCGCGGCACCGCGAGCGGCACGGTGCAGGAAGATCCCGCGAAGATGAATGCCCTGTTGCAAGCCGCGCTCGACAAGATGTTCGCCGCATTCCCCCCCGGCTCGAAGTAAGCAGCGCATTCCCTTCCAGGAATACCGCGGAACCGGCTTTGCCGGGCCGCTGGTATTGCCCCCGGCGAGGGGGTGGGCGCCCGACACGAAGTGCGGGCAACCTGGGGGTGGTCAATGGTTATCTCTTGGGATGCCGAAGGTCGCGTGGATCTTCTGGTACTTGACCGCCGGCTTGAGCACCATGCCTTCGGACAGTTCGTCGACGATGCCGCGCTGGATCTCCTGCCACGGCGTCTGGCTTGCAGGGAACTTGTAGCCGCCGGCCGCGGCCAGTGCGGCGCGTCGCTTTTCCAGTTCCTCGTCGGACACCAGCATGTTCGCGGTGCGCTTCTTGAGGTCGATGCGCACGCGGTCGCCGGTCTTCACCAGCGCCAGCCCGCCGCCGGTCGCGGCCTCGGGCGAGGCGTTGAGGATCGAGGGCGAGCCCGAGGTGCCCGACTGGCGCCCGTCGCCGACGCAGGGCAGGGCGGTGATGCCCTTCTTGAGCAGGTACGAGGGCGCGCGCATGTTGACCACCTCGGCCGCGCCGGGATAGCCGACCGGGCCGACGCCGCGCATGAACAGCACGCTGTGGGGGCCGATCTTCATCTTCGGGTCGTCGATCCGGTGGTGGTAGTCCTCGGGGCCGTCGAAGACCACGGCCGTGCCCTCGAAGGCCATCGGGTCGTTCGGATCCTCGAGGTAGCGGGCATGGAATTCGGGCGTGATCACGCTGGTCTTCATGATCGCGGAGTCGAACAGGTTGCCCTTGAGATTCAGGAATCCGGCGTTCTTCTTCATCGGCTTGGCGTAGGGAAAGATCACCTTGCGGTCGCTGGTGAACTTGCCTTCGCAGTTCTCGATCAGGGTCTTGCCGTTGGCCGTGAGCGCCGGCTGGATCTTGCCCTTGGCGATCAGCTCGGCGACCACCGCGGGCACGCCGCCGGCGTGGTAGTAGTCCTCGCCGAGGTACTCGCCCGCGGGCTGCAGGTTGACGATCAGCGGGATCTTGTAGCCGATCTTTTCCCAGTCGTCGGTGCTCAGCTCGACGCCGATGTGGCGTGCGATGGCGTTCAGGTGCACCGGCGCGTTGGTCGAGCCGCCGAGCGCCGAGTTGACGACGATCGCGTTCTCGAAGGCGGCGCGCGTGAGGATGTCGGAAGGCTTCAGGTTCTCGCGCACCATCTCGACGATGCGCTTGCCCGTGAGGTAGGCCATCTCCTGCCGGTCGCGGTAGGGCGCCGGAATGGCGGCGCTGCCCGGCAGCGTCATGCCCAGCGCTTCGGCCAGCGAGTTCATGGTCGAGGCCGTGCCCATCGTGTTGCAGTGGCCGGTCGACGGGGCCGAGGAGGCGACCAGCTTCAGGAATTCCTGGTAGCCGATCTCGCCCGCGGCCATCATCTCGCGCGCGCGCCAGACGATCGTCCCCGAGCCCGTGCGTTCGCCCTTGTACCAGCCGTTGAGCATCGGCCCCGAGTTGAGCGCGATCGCCGGAATGTCGACCGTGGCGGCCGCCATCAGCTGGGCCGGCGTGGTCTTGTCGCAGCCCGTGGTCAGCACCACGCCGTCGATCGGGTAGCCGTACAGCACCTCGACCAGCGAGAGGTATTGCAGGTTGCGGTCGAGCGCCGCGGTGGGGCGCTTGCAGGTCTCCTGGATCGGGTGGATCGGGAACTCGAAGGCGATGCCGCCGGCGTCGCGGATGCCCTCGCGCACCCGCTCGGCAAGCACCAGGTGATGGCGGTTGCACGGCGCGATGTCCGAGCCGGTCTGGGCGATGCCGATGATCGGCCGGCCCGATTGCAGCTCGTCGAAGCCGAGTCCGAAGTTCATGGTGCGCTCGAGGTAGAGCGCGGTCATGTCGGCGTTGGCCGGGTTGTCGAACCAGGCCTGGGAGCGCAGCGCGAGGGCCTTCGGTTTCGCCGGCTTGCTTCGCTTCTTCGTGGGGGCTTTCATCAGGACATTCCCTTCAAGGTCTGGTCAGCATCGGGCAGGGCGGCGCAGTCGTCGATGTACTGCCGGATGATCTCGGCGAAATTCTCGTGCGGCAGCAGGCCCAGGCGCGCGGCGCGGGCGGCGGTCGCGCCACCGGGCCAGTTGGCGACGATACCCGCGATGCGCTCGTCGCGCTCGAAGCGCACCAGGGCGCGCACCTTGGGGCCCGCCACCTGTTCGAGGGCGTCGAGCATGTCGGCCACGCGCACGTTGAGCCCCGGCAGGTTCAGCGCGGTGCGGCCGCAGAAGGCCTCGCGGCTGGCTTCGTAGACCGCGATCAGGCCGTCGACCGTGCGCGTCGGCGAGGACATCGGGTGCGACACATCGGGCGACACCGGGCAGATCGCCTCCACGCCCGCGAGCGGCTCGCGGATGATGCCGCTGAAGAAGGACGAGGCCGCGCCGTTGGGCCGGCCAGGCCGCACGGTGACGGTCATGAGGCGTGCGGCGCGGCCGTCGACATAGCCCTTGCGCGTGTAGTCGGCGACCAGGTGCTCGCAGATCAGCTTCTGCGTGCCGTAGGAGGTCTGCGGCGTCGGCAGCGTGTCGTCGGCCACGAGGGCGGGCAGCGGCACGGCGGGGTCGGGTCCGAAGACCGCGACCGAACTCGAGAACACCAGCCGCGCGACCTTGCCGCCGCCGTTCACGCGGGCCCGCAATGCATCGAGCAGCGCCCGCGTGCTGTCGAGGTTCGATCGCAGGCCGAGATCGAAGTCGAGCTCGCATTCGCCCGACACGGCCGAGGCGAGGTGGAAGATGCCGTCGAAGGCTTCTTCGCGCAGCGCTTCCGTCTGGGCCAGCAGCGGACCGGTGCGGGCCTCGACCCGCGGGTCGGCCAGCAGGTCGGCCGGCGGTGGCGCGATATCGGTCAGCACCATGCGCTCGATGCGCTGGCCGGCCAGGGTGCCTCGTGCGAGCAGCGTGCGTGCGAGGCGGGCCCCCACGAAGCCGCCGCCGCCGGTGATCATCAGTTTCATTGCAGTCTCCTTCAGTGCTTTGCTTTTCGGATGGGTGCGGGGGGGACGGTGCGCGCCGACCGGATGGCGGCCTGGCGACGCCGGCCGTCGATGACGCCGCCCTCGACCAGCCGCTGTTCCCCGCGGATCAGGTGTTCGTTCGCATGCAGCCGGGCCGCCACCGGGTCGTGGGCTGCGATGGCCTCGAAGATGGCGCGGTGCTCGCGCTGCACCGCGCTCATGAAGTCGGCCCGCCGGGCCTCGTTGCCGCGCGTGATGCGCATGCCTTCGCGCAGGTACTGCTCGAGGAAGCCGAGCAGCAGGCGGAATTGCGGATTGCCGGTCGACTCGCCGATCACGCGATGGAAAGCCAGGTCCTCGGCGACGCCGTCGCGGCCCTCGGCCACCGCGGCGTCGATGGCCTTGAGGGCGCGGCGCAGCGCTGCGATCTGGCTGCGCGTGGCGCGCTCGGCGGCCAGCGCGGCGATCTCGCCTTCGAGCACCCGCCGCACCTCGACCACGTGGACCACCGCCTGCACCGAGGTCAGCACCGCCGGGTCGAAGGCCAGCGCCCGGTGGACCGGCCGCGGCGCGACGAAGACGCCCGAGCCCTGGCGCGACTGCACCAGGGCCCTGGACTTGAGCTGGTGAACCGCCTCGCGCACCACGGTGCGCGAGACGCCGTGTGCCGAGGCCAGCTGCTGCTCGGTCGGCAGCCGGTCGCCCTCTTGCAGCGTGCCGCCCTCGATCTGCGCGCCCAGCAGCGCCGCCAACCGGTCCGACAGCCGGTCGACGACCAGCGGCTGGGGTTGGGGGGAGGCGGAATCCCGCACGGCGGTGGAAGAGAAAAGGGCGGTTATCAGGTCATCATACAAATTTTGCGCGGGTTAATGCCTAACGGTTTGCCCTGATGCGCCGTCGGGTCGCGATGCCAATACTCCGCGCTTGCGGCATGGAGCCCTCCATGGCCCGACGTCGATTCGCGACCTTTCAGGACTTCAGTGCATGGCCAGTGTCACGATCCAGTCAGTCAAGAAGAACTTCGGTGAAGTCGCCATCCTGCATGGGGTGGACATCGACATCCGGGACGGCTCGTTCACGGTGCTGGTGGGACCTTCGGGCTGCGGCAAATCGACCCTGCTGCGCATGATCGCCGGGCTCGAGGAGATCAACGGCGGCGAGATCCGCATCGGCGACAAGCGGGTCAACGACCTGCCGCCGAAGGAGCGCGACATCGCGATGGTGTTCCAGAACTACGCGCTCTACCCGCACATGACGGTGCGCGAGAACATGGCGTTCGCGCTGGCGCTGGCGAAGATGGACAAGCCGACCATCGAGGGCAAGGTCCGGCGCGCGGCCGAGATCCTGGCGCTGGCGCCGCTGCTCGACCGCTATCCGCGCCAGCTCTCGGGCGGCCAGCGGCAGCGGGTCGCGATGGGGCGCGCCATCGTGCGCGATCCGCAGGTGTTCCTGTTCGACGAGCCGCTGTCCAACCTCGACGCCAAGCTGCGGGTGGCGATGCGCAGCGAGATCAAGGAACTGCACCAGCGCCTGAAGACCACCTCGATCTACGTCACGCACGACCAGATCGAGGCCATGACCATGGGCGACAAGATCGTCGTCATGCGCGATGGCCGGATCGAGCAGACCGGCAGCCCGCTGGAGCTCTACGACCATCCGGCCAACCAGTTCGTGGCCGGCTTCATCGGCTCGCCCTCGATGAACTTCCTGCCCGGCACATTGCGCCGCAGCGGTGGCGTGGCCCGGGTCGAACTGGCCGACGGCACGCAGCTCGACGCACCGGTCGCGGCCGGCGGGGCCGATGGCCAGCGGGTGGTCTACGGCACCCGGCCCGAGCACCTGACGCTGGCCGATCATGGCGGCATTGCCGCCCAGGTGGCGGTGATGGAGCCGACCGGCATGGACACCTTCGTCGCCTGCCGCCATGAAGGGGCCGAGCTCTCCGCGGTCTTCCGCGAGCGTCACGATTTCGCGCCCGGCACCACGATCCACCTGCAACCCGATCTTCAGCGCGCGCATCTCTTCGACGCCGGCACCGGCCAGAGGCTGGTGGCTTGAGACCTCGCGGGACAGATCAAGAAACTGCGAAGCAGTTTTTGCGCTGTCCTCGACTGACTGAACCGTTTTGGCCGTTCAACAACAGGAGACATGAATGAGTGATTTCAATCGCCGCAAGATTCTGAAAAGCTCGGCCGGCATCGCCGCCGCCGCCTCGCTCGGCGTCGGCACCGCGATCTTCTCGCCGTTGGCGAACGCGCAGTCGATCACCTTCAAGCCCGAGAAGGGCGCCAAGCTGCGGGTGCTGCGCTGGAGCCGCTTCGTGCAGGGCGACATCGACGCCTACATGGCCAACGTCAAGCGCTTCAGCGAGGCCACCGGCATCGAGGTGCGGGTCGACAACGAGGGCTGGGAGGACGTGCGGCCCAAGGCGGCGGTGGCGGCCAACACCGGCGCCGGCCCCGACATCATCCTGTCGACCAACGACGACGCCAACCTGTACCCGGACAAGCTGCTCGACGTCACCGACCTGGCGGAATACCTGGGCAAGAAATACGGCGGCTGGTACACCGCCGGCGAGCTCTTCATGCGGCCCGACGGCAAGAAGTGGATCGGCCTGCCGCTGGGCGCCTCGGGCTCGCTGATCGTGTATCGCGAAAGCATGGTCAAGGCCGCCGGCTTCGACACCTTCCCGAAGAACAACGAGGACTTCCTCAAGCTCTACAAGGCGCTGAAGGAAAAGGGCACGCCCGGCGGCATGGCGCTCGGCAACGCGACCGGCGACAGCACCTGGACCAACTGGCTGATCTGGTCCTTCGGCGGCAAGCTGGTCGACAAGAACAACAAGGTGGTGATCGACAGTCCCGAGACCCTGAAGGCGCTGGAGTACGCCAAGGAGCTCTATGCCAACTTCATCCCGGGCACGCTGTCGTGGCTCGATCCGAACAACAACAAGGCCTTCCTCGATGGCCAGATCAGCGTCACCAACAACGGTATCTCGATCTACTACGCGGCCAAGAATTCCCCCGATCCGAAGGTTAAGGAAATGGCCGCCGACATCAACCACGCGGTGTTCCCGGTCGGTCCGGTGGGAGTGCCGACCGAGTCGCACCTGTTCTTCAACCAGATGATCATGAAGTACACGAAGTACCCGCAGGCCTCCAAGGAGTTCCTGCGCTTCATGATGGAGCGGCCGCAGTTCGACGACTGGCTCAAGGGCGGCGGCGGCTATGTCGCACAGCCGCTGCGGGCCTACGAGGCCAATCCGATCTGGACCTCCGACCCGAAGAACACGCCGTACCGCGACTCGGTCAAGAACCTGCGGCCGGCGGGCTACGAAGGCAAGCTCGGCTATGCCTCGGCCGGGGCAGCAGCGGACTTCATCATTCCCAACATGGTGGCGGAAGCCGCCAGCGGATCGAAGACGCCCAAGGAAGCGGCGGAGCGCGCACAAAAACGCGCGGAACGCTACTACAAGGTCTAGGATGAAAGCTCTCCCCCAGGTTGGCTCACTTCGTGTAGCCGCCCACCCCCTCGCCGGGGGCAACACCAGCGGCCCGGCGAAGCCGGTTCCGCGGTGTTCCTGGAAGACAGCCATTCGGGAACCGGCCATGCGACGCTCGCTATGACCCTTCTTGCCCGGCTGGAGAACAGCCGCAACGCCCTCGGCTACATGTTCATGTTGCCGGCGGCGGTGCTGCTGCTGCTGTTCCTGACCTATCCGCTGGGCCTGGGCACCTGGCTCGGCTTCACCGACGCCAAGGTGGGGCGGCCGGGCGAGTGGATCGGGCTGGAGAACTACATCTTCCTCTGGGGCGATGCGGTCACGCGGCTGGCGCTGTTCAATACGCTCTTCTACACGGTGGTGGCGAGCGTCTTCAAGTTCCTGCTCGGCCTGTGGCTGGCGGTGCTCTTGAACAAGAACATCCGCTTCAAGACCTTCTTCCGGGCGGTGATCCTGCTGCCCTACATCGTGCCGACGGCGCTGTCGGCGATCGCCTTCTGGTGGATCTACGACTCGCAGTTCTCGATCATCAGCTGGGCCCTGGTCAAGATGGGCCTGATCGACCACTACATCGACTTTCTCGGCGATCCGTGGAATGCCCGCTTCGCGGTCATCGCGGCCAACGTGTGGCGCGGCGTGCCCTTCGTGGCGATCACGCTGCTGGCCGGGCTGCAGACCATCTCGCCCTCGTATTACGAGGCCTCGGCGATCGACGGCGCGACGCCGTGGCAGCAGTTCCGCCACGTCACGCTGCCGCTCCTGACGCCGATCATCGCGGTGGTGATGACCTTCTCGGTGCTGTTCACCTTCACCGACTTCCAGCTGATCTACGTGATCACGCGCGGCGGGCCGCTCAATGCGACCCACCTGATGGCGACGCTGTCGTTCCAGCGCGCGATCTCGGGCGGCGCGCTCGGCGAGGGCGCGGCGATCGCGATCGCGATGGTGCCGTTCCTGCTGGGCTGCATCATGTTCAGCTACTTCGGACTGCAAAGGCGGGCCTGGCAAAAATGAGCAAATCCGGCCAGATCGACGTCGTCGGCATGAGCTACCTGGACACCGTGCCGCGCAAGGCGGTGACGGTGTACCTGCCGCTGGTAGTGTTCCTGATCGTGCTGCTGTTCCCGTTCTACTGGATGGCGATCACGGCCGTGAAGCCCGAGCCCGAGCTGCTGTCGCGCGAGGGCAACCCGTTCTGGGTCATCGCGCCGACGCTCGCGCACTTCCACAAGCTGCTGTTCGAGACCGCGTATCCGCAGTGGCTGTGGAACACGGTGCTGGTGTCGGTGGTGTCCACCTTCGGCTCGCTGGTGGTGTCGGTGCTGGCCGCCTATGCGATCGAGCGGCTGCGCTTCAAGGGCTCGCGCCAGACCGGGCTGGCGATCTTCCTGGCCTACCTGGTGCCGCCGTCGATCCTCTTCATTCCGCTGGCCAACGTGGTCTTCAACCTGGGGCTGTTCGACACCCGCTGGGCGCTGGTGCTGACCTACCCGACCTTCCTGATCCCGTTCTGCACCTGGCTGCTGATGGGCTACTTCCGCTCGATCCCGGCCGAGCTCGAGGAGTGCGCGCTGATCGACGGCGCCAGCCGCTGGCAGATCCTGGTCAAGATCGTGCTGCCGCTGGCGGTGCCGGGCCTGATCTCGGCCGGCATCTTCGCCTTCACGCTGTCGTGGAACGAGTTCATCTACGCGCTGACCTTCGTCTCCTCGTCGGAGATCAAGACGCTGCCGGTCGGCGTGGTGACCGAGCTGGTGCAGGGGGACGTCTACCAGTGGGGGCCGCTGATGGCCGGCGCATTGCTGGGTTCGCTGCCGGTGGCCTTCATCTATTCGTTCTTCGTCGAGTACTACGTCTCGGGGCTGACCGGATCGGTCAAGGAGTGAGGCCGGCCGCGCCGCGGCTCAACGGAAGAACTCGCTCGGCGCCAGCCCGAACTGGCGCTTGAACATGGTGGCGAACGCACTCGGGCTGTCGTAGCCCAGCGCCAGCGCCACGTCGACCACCTTGTCTCCGCAGGCGAGCCGTTCGAGCCCGTGCAGCAGCCGCGCCTGCTGGCGCCACTTGCCGAAGGTCATGCCGGTCTGGCGCGCGAACAGGCGCTGCAGGGTCTTGGCATCGACCGCCAGCCGCCGGGCCCAGTCGCCCAGGGTCGTCGCGTCGTGGGGCGCAGCCAGCAGGCGCGAGCAGATGCGTCGCAGGCGCGGGTCGGCGGGCTGCGGCAGATGCAGCGGCAGCACCGGCAGCGCGTGCAGTTCGTCGAGCAGGAGGCGCATCACGCGGCCGTCGCGCGAGTTGTCGACGTAGCCCGCGTCGATCTCGCTGGCAGCCTGGATCAGCTCGCGCAGCAGGGGCGAGATGCCGACCGCCTGGGAGTGGGCCGGAAGATGCGGGGCCGCGTCCGGTTGCACGTAGATGCTGCGCATGCGGACTTCGCCGATGCAGCGGATGGCGTGCGGCAGGCCGGCCGGCATCCAGATGCCGCGGGTCGGCGGCACGATCCAGCGGCCTTCGCCCGCGCTCACCATCATCACGCCGTGCACCGCGTAGATCAGCTGGCCCTTGGCATGCGCATGCGGCGCGATCATGCGGCCGGCCGCATAGTCGGTGGCCTTGCAGCTGACCGGCGTCGGGTTGCGGTCGACCTGGGCCAGGAATTCGGGGCTCGGCGTGCTGGACGGATGGCGCATGCGATGTCTTTTTCACGAAGATCGCAGCCCGAACGGCGTGCGACAGGCCTCGATGCTATCGCTACGATCCGCTTTCCTGTTCCATGTACCGCGCGCCTTTCCGCGCCAACCCCATGTCCTCGTCAGCCGCAACCCAAGCATCCGCCGTTCCCGGCGCACCCCATCCAGACGGCGTCGCCTTCGGCGTCCTGGGAGCCATCAGCGCCTCGCACCTGATCAACGACATGATGCAGTCGCTGATCCTCGCGATCTATCCGGTGCTGAAGGGCGACTTCCACCTGAGCTTCGGCCAGATCGGCCTGATCACGCTGACCTACCAGCTGACGGCGTCGCTGTTCCAGCCGCTGATCGGGCTCTATACCGACCGCAAGCCGGTGCCTTACTCGCTGCCGGTCGGCATGGGCTTCACGCTGGCCGGGCTGGTGCTGCTGGCCTTTGCGCCGAGCTTCGCGGTGCTGCTGCTGGCCGCCGCGCTGGTGGGCACCGGCTCGTCGATCTTCCATCCCGAGTCTTCGCGCGTGGCGCGCATGGCGTCGGGCGGGCGGCACGGGATGGCGCAGTCGCTGTTCCAGGTCGGCGGCAACACCGGCAGCGCGCTCGGCCCGCTGGTGGCGGCCGCGGTGATCGCGCCTTTCGGGCAGCGCAGCGTGGCGTGGTTCGGGCTGGCCGCGCTGCTGGGCATCGTGCTGCTGATGCAGGTGAGCCGCTGGTACGCCACGCACCATGCGGTCGCCAGCGCGCGGGCGGCACGGCGGCCGACGGCGCCGCCGTTGCCGCGCGGCACGGTGTTCGGCGCGATCGGCGTGCTGCTGCTGCTGATCTTCTCGAAGTACTTCTACGTCGCCGGCCTCAGCAACTTCTACACCTTCTACCTGATCGAGCGATTCGGGCTCTCGGTGCAGAGCGCGCAGTACCACCTGTTCATCTTCCTCTTCGCCTCGGCGCTGGGTACGCTGGCCGGTGGCCCGATCGGCGACCGGATCGGGCGCAAGCCGGTGATCTGGGCCTCGATCCTCGGTGTCGCGCCCTTCGCGCTGCTGTTGCCGCACGCCGACCTGTTCTGGACCACGACGCTGACGATCCTGATCGGCCTGATTTTGTCGTCCGCCTTCTCGGCGATCCTGGTCTACGCGCAGGAACTGATGCCCGGCAAGGTCGGCATGGTGTCGGGCCTGTTCTTCGGCTTCGCTTTCGGCATGGGCGGCCTGGGCGCCGCGCTGCTCGGCCTGCTGGCCGACCACACGAGCATCGACTACGTGTACCGGGTCATCGCCTACCTGCCGCTGCTGGGCGTGGTCGCGGTGCTGCTGCCGAACATCGAGCGGGCGCCGAGGTTGGCGGCGGCCTGACGCTGCGGGAGGCTGTTCGCGTTGCTGGCGGGTGCTTGCGTGTTTGCGTGTGTGCGTCGGCGGCGGGCGGCATGCCCCGGGCCGGCCGACGTCACCGGCCGCTGCGCGGCTGCCCTGCGCTGCTCGCGGTACGCGGGGTCTCGCTCAAACTCGCCTTCGGCTCAAACAGTCGCGAGCCCTGATCCGCGTACCGCTGCGCTGCTCGGCGGTGCCTCAACGGCCGGCCCGGGGCATACCGCCCACCGCCGCTGACACGCTGGGGTTGAACTGTTCGCCTCCAACGCATCACCTGCGCGCAGGCTCTCGACGTTCGAGGCGCTCGCGCCCGTTGCGCACCCCGCACCGCGTGCCGGGCGCCCCGCCCAGGGGAGGCAAGGCCCCCAGCGCGCAGTGGGCTAGATATCCACCTCCACATGCAGCCGCGTACTGCGCGCACCGCGCCGGGTCGCGGTGGCCGAGGGCTCCTGGTCGGTCCGCAGCACATAGCCCCGCTGCGTGGTTGCGCGGTCGAGCGCCGTGACCAGCGTGTCGAGCGGGATGTCGCCCCACTTCTTCTTCAGCGCCATCGCGTGATCGACCGGGATCACCGCGACGTCGAGCGCCTTCATGCGCTCCAGCCCTTCGGCCCTCAAGGTCGCGTTGTGGCTGCCGTGGTGCCCGACCTTGTAGTACACGGTGCGCGCCAGAAGGTCGGGCCCGGTCACCTGCTTGCCGTTCACCCGCCACTTGCAGTCGTCCCACGACAGCCAGTTGCCGACCTGGGCATCGGCGGCGAACAGCAGCACGCCGGCGTCCGCCAGGTCGATCGCCAGCACCAGGCTGGTGTTGTTGGTCATGCTGTCGAGCGCGAGCGCGAGCTCCGAGGCGTCGTCCATCCAGGCGACGTCGATGCGGCGCCAGTCATCGTCGTTCCAGTAGCGCTGCTGGAAGAAGGGCGTGCTCTGCGCCACCCTGTTCGGGATCCGGACCGAATTGGAGAACGGCTGCTGCTCCGGGTCGGACAGCGCCTGGCCGACGCTGCGCTCGGCGGCGGCCAGCGCCATGCCGTAGGTCTCGGGCGCGCTGGCGCTCGGCAGCGTCTTCTTCAGCATCCTGATGTCGCGCGGCGGGCCCAGCGTGTAGATGCGGGCCCGGAAGTCCGCGAGCGCCACCGGCGCGTCCTTGGGGTCGCAATAGCGCGGACGGGCCACCTTGGCGCGCACCAGTTCGAGCGCCGAGGCGGTGGTGATCCGGGCGGCGGCGCCGAAGAAATCGAGCACCGAGGACAACAGCCCCGGTTCGCCGCCGCCGTCGACCTGCATCCGCGCGGCGGCAGCCTGGAGCAAGGCCAGGGCGCTGTCGCGCTCCCTGCGCAGCTTGATCGCGTCGGCATCCTTCGGATCTTCGGTCCAGCCCATCCACACGGCGCCGACCTTGAGCTTGGCGAACGACTCGGCGGCCTGGGCGAAGCCGGACACGTGGTCCCAGTGCTCGTGGGTCGCGACCAGCAGGTCGATGCTGCCGCCGGTGGCGGCCAGGATGTCGTCCATGACCTCGGTCATCACGGCGCCGGCGTCCGGTGTGCCGAGGATCACGCCGCAATCGATCATGATCTGGAAGCGTGCCTTGCGGGCGCCGTACAGCGTCACCAGGTGGCAGTCGCCGAGCCCGTGGCGGTAGGTCCGCACCGTGGCGCGCGGCGGCTTCTTCTTCGAGGTCGGGGTCTTCTTCGCAGCGGCCATGGCGGTCCTCATCTCAGTGGGCGCGGTGCAGCAGCGCGAAGGGCTCGGCGTCCTGCGTTGTCAGGCTCGAATAGCTGTTGGGCTGCGCGGCCCTGCGCGCCGCCCACAGCGCCTGCTGGGACCCGACCCGGGCCGGCTGGTCCACCCGCTTGCGCACCAGGTAGGTGATGGCGCCCTTGCCGATGTCGAACAGCAGGGTGGCGCCGCCGCGGAACACCATGCCCGAGCCGTCGCTGGCATGCAGCGACTGGGTCAGCTCGATCACCAGCTGGGACAGCAGCTGGCCATCGGGCCCGACGCGGTGCAGGGGGCGGATCGAGTGCGCTTCGATGCCGTGCAGGATGCAGGGCACGACCGTGCCGTCCGTGCTGACCAGCGAGACGCGGGCCTGCGCCGTGCGGCGCAGGCCCAATACCGCGAGCTCATCGTCGTCGACGACGCCCGGGTCCACCAGCCATCCATGCAGCAGTGCGGCGTTGCTGCGCGCATCCTTCCAGGCCGTTTCGCGGTCGACCTGCAGATCCCAGTTCAGCTGCAGCCCGGCCAGCTTCTTCTCGAGGCGCGGGAAGGGCGCCGGCGGCGGTTCCCAGGCGATGGTGTCGACCGACAGCGTGCGCACGTTCTCCGGGTAGATGCCGCGGGCCGCGAAGGCCGAGACGAAGGCGACGCGGTAGCCGAGCGGGTCGTGGTGGATCAGGTCGCGGTCGGCGGTCACCAGGGCACGCAGGTAGTCGCCGAAGGTGATGTCGACCGGCGGGCAGTAGTCGAGCGCGCGGATGCACATGCCGAGGATCTGGCTCGCCACCTTGCTTGCCACCTCGGTGAGCGCGTCGACCAGCTGCGCGGGCAGCGCGCCTTCGGGCAGCAGCTCGGACCCGTGGGTCGCGAGCCGGATCGGCACTCGCGCGCGCCGGGTGTAGATCTTCAGGAAGGCGTCGAAGACCGCCGACACCAGCACCGCGCCGCGCGCATGCGCCTCGGTCGAGCGCTGGTAGTCGCCCTTGTCGGGCGGCGCCGCGGGCTGCCACAAGTTCTGGCCGGTGGTGGGGTCCCTGATCTCCTTGCCGATCGCCTGGCGCAGGGCGCCGTAGTGGCCGGTGGCGTTGCCGAATTGCACCGCGAGCTTGGCCAGCAGCGTCGGCCGGAACAGGTCGCCACGCGCTCCGGCCACCGCTTCGCGCAGCGAGTCGCCCATCGAGAAATGCTGGAACAGCGCGACGATGTCGGCGAAGGCTTCGTGGAAGGCCAGCACGTCCGGGTTGGTCGCTTCGCGGAAGCGCCGATGCAGGCCGTCGAGCAGCGCGTGGGTGGTCTCGTGGGCCACGATGTCGTGCGACAGGGCCGTGAATACGTACTCGGACGGCGCACCGGTGAGCGCCGTGCTCGACGCGAAGTAGCCCAGCAGCAGGGCCTTGCGCTCGGGGCTGTAGTAGGCGTTCTCGGCCCTGAGCGCATGCGGGTAGATGCGCAGGCGCCGCACGAAGCGCTCGGTGCGCGCGGTGGTCGTCCTCGGTGCCCACAGCGCGACACGGCCCAGCGCCTTTTCGAAGTGGTCGATGGTGCGCATGGCGACCGCGTAGACCATCTGCTGGTGGAACTGCGGGTTGGCCTCCGAGGGGCGCAAGCCGTCGACCGCCAGCAGCTGCGGATCGTTCAGGTCGACCGGCGCATAGCAGCAGCCGCTCGCGGGATCGATGTCGACCACCTCGAGGTACGCGCCGACCGGGCCGGGCTGCAGGTCGGCTTCCCAGCGCACCGCCGCCAATGTTTCATTGAGGCCGACCGTGTCGAGGTCGCGGCCCAGCGAGGGATCGTAGGCATAGATGCGCAGACGCCGCGCCGCCGGCGTCGGTGGCTGCGGGGACAACGCATGCGCCAGGTGCAGCGCCTCGATGCGCGTGAGCCGGGGCGCTGGCGGCAGCACCTGCGTCTGCGGATCGGGCGCGCCGCCCGGGAGTGCCTGGAGGGCGGTTCGCAGCGCCCGGGAGGCGCGCGGATGCGTGCGCAGGGCCTCGACGATCGCCATGCGCCGAGCCAGCGTCAGCGTGAGCGGATCGATCGCCGGGTCGGGCAGCAGGCCCTCGAGGGCCGCGCTCTGGGACAGCTGCAGCGCCTCCAGCTCGAGCATGGCCCGGGCGGGCGTCGCCTGCGCCTCGAAGCCGAAACCCGTGAGCACCTTGAACAGCGGGAAGGAGGCGGAGTCGCGCGGCTCCGCCTTCAGCGCCGACCCGGGCGCCGGCTTCTGGCCCAGCGCCTTCATGGCCTGAAGGCGGCCGCGGCCGAACTTCTCCGGGTCCGAAGCGGTGGCGCTCGCGAACAGCGCCAGGCGCGCGGCCTCGACGCGCATCCAGGGCTGCGGGTAGGCGCGGCAGGCGCCCCGGTTCTGCTGCAGCCAGATCGCCGCCGCGGCCGCGATCTGCGGCGTCGCGGCCGAGGTGCCGGCGCCGTCGAGATCGACCACGTCGGCGCAGTCGAACTTGGCCCACGGCACATTGGGCGTGCAGGCCGCCATGGCGGTGCGCATCTTGCTCGCGGGGCCGTAGTTGCCGGCCATCTTCGCGAGCGGCAGGTCGGCGTAGGGCGTCTGGTCGGCCATGGCGCCGCAGGCCGCGATGACGCGGTTGAAGCGGGCCGGGTAGACGATGTGGCGGGTCGGCAGGTTGCCGAAGTTGTTGCCGGCGGCCGTGACCACCAGCACGCCCGCCTCGTACAGCGCATTCACCGCGTCGGCCCAGGCGCTGCTGGCGAGGCCGCCCATGCTCATGCTCACGATGTCGACGGCGGTCGCGGGGCTGTCGCACAGCTTGTGGACGTGGTCGAGCGCCTGCGCGATCGCGCTGTTGCGGAACAGCACGACACGGTTGGCGACCCGGATCGGCACCACGCGCGCGAACGGCGCCGCACCCAGCCGGGGCAGGCCGCCGGCCGGCGCGCCCGCCAGCAGGCTCAGCGTGCCGGTCCCGTGGCCCCGGTTGTTGAGCGGACCCGAGCTGAGGTCGCTCGCATCGTCCGCGGCCTGGTCGTCGACGAAGTTGCGCTGCAGCGCGCGATCCAGGTGCTGCGGGAGGCTTTGATGGCGGGGGTCGAAGCCGGTGTCCAGGTGGGCGATCCGCACCCGGTCGTCCTCGGCGGGCTGGCCCAGTTCGGCCAGCGCGCTGGCGAATCCGGCGTGACGGTCGTCCTGGTGCCACAGCGGATCGGGGTCGCCGGGATAGCCGTCGCTGCCGGTTTTCTGGGGCACCGGCTGGCACGAGGCGGTGAGCGCGATCTCTTCGTCGCGCGGCGACCCGGTGCTCCAGGATTGCTCGAAATCCGGTTCGGCGAACTCGGGTGCGGCGGCACCGTCGAGGCCCAGGCCCTGCGACACGAGCGCATGGCAGGCGTCCCAGGGATGGCCGATGTCCAGCCCCAGCGGCGGCTCGACGATGTGCCACGCGGCGCCGGCATCGACGCCGAGGCCTGCCGGTCGGCCGATTCTTTCGAACAGCGGGCGCACGCTGAGGCCCACGGTCGTGCCGGACAGCTGCAGCGACGCAGCGCCGCCGGGCGCGCGCATCTTCACCAGAAATCGTTGCGCCCGTGCCATGGCACTCCCGGTTGGATTGGAGCGGCTGGTCGCGCCGCGGCTGGCGTCCGTTCTACCCGCATGCAGGGGCGGTGCCTTCCACCAAACGGCGGAGGGAGGACCGTGTCGCCCGCAGACGCCGCCGTACGAAAGGCATAGGGGCGCCGCAGGCACTGGTCTTCAACAGCGCCGCGACCGATACTCGCGATCCCGCCGACTTCGAATGGACGCCATGACCGCAGACAGTCCCCGCGACCCCTCCTCCGATCCGGCGCCGCCCGCCATCGTGCCCGAGCTGGCCATTCCGGGCTTCGAGGCCCGTGACGCCGAGGTCAACGGCACGCTCATCCACTACCGCGTCGGCGGCACGGGGCCGGCGGTCGTGCTGCTGCACGGCTATGCCGAGACCAGCCACATGTGGAATCCGTTGATGCCGCTGCTCGCCCGCGACCACACCGTGATCGCGGCCGATCTGCGCGGCGCGGGCCGGTCGTCGAAGCCCGAGGGCGGCTACGACAAGAAGAACATGGCCGTGGACATCCACGAACTCGTGGCATCGCTGGGCATCGAACGGGCGAGCGTCGTGGGCCACGACATCGGCCTGATGGTGGCCTACGCCTACGCGGCGCAGTTCCCCGGCCAGACCGAGCGGGTGGTGCTGATGGATGCCTTCCTGCCGGGCATCGGCAGCTGGAAAGACGTCTGGCTGCTGCGCGACCTGTGGCACTTCCACTTCCACGGCGAAACGCCGCTGGCGCTGGTCAAGGGCCGCGAGCGCATCTACTTCGAGCACTTCTGGAACGACTTCGCGGCCGACCGCACGCGCTCGCTGTCCGAGGCCGACCGGCAGTTCTACGCCGCCGCCTATGCGCAGCCGGGCGGCATGCGCGCCGGCTTCGAGTACTTCAAGAACTTCGAGCGCGACGCCGACGACTTCGCGAAGCTGGCGGCGACGCCGCTGCCGATGCCGATGCTGGTGCTGTCGGGCGAGAAGGCCGGCGGCAGCTTCCTGATCGAGCAGGGCAGGCTGGTCGCCGGCAACGTCAAGGGCGTGGTGGTGAAAGGCTCGGGCCACTGGCTCATGGAAGAGGCGCCAGACCAGGTGATGCCGGCGCTGCTCGAATTTCTGGCCTGACGGACGAAATGGGCGCGCGGACCTCATCGATGCGGAACATCACGGTTGTTGCCTGATCCAACAATATGCCGCCCGGTGCGCTGGTGCGCGCTCTCCGGCGGCAGGAGGTGTGTCATGAAGCAACTGAAACATTGGCAGGATGTGGTCAATGCCCTGCTGGGCGTCTGGGTCGTTCTTTCGCCATGGGCTTTGGGCTTCCAGGACACGCGGACAGCCATGGTCAACGCCGTGGTCGTGGGCGTGGCGCTGGTGGCGGCGGCGCTCGGCGCGATGCTGGTGCCGCGCGCCTGGGAAGAATGGACCGAGTGCGCGCTGGGTGCCTGGCTGATGATCTCGCCCTGGGTGCTGGGGTTCGATGCGCTGCGCAACCCGATGCTCGCCGCGGTGTTCAGCGGCCTGGTGATCGTGGTGCTGGCGCTCTGGACACTGTGGACCGACAAGGACTACAGCGGCTGGCTGCACGGCCCGGCGCATTGAACGGCTTTCTCAGCCCGGCAATGCCGCCTTCGGCCGGTCGCCGCGCGCGTCGCGCCCCGGCCGCAACTGGCTGACGAGGGCCAGCAGACCATCGGCCATGCGCCGGTAGCCTTCTCCGGCGCCCATCAGGAAACGGGCGTCGAAGAGGGTCGACAGCAGCTCCAGGTGGTCGACCGTCCGGTCGACATGCCGGACCTTCGGGCCCAGGTTCTCCAGTGCCGAGCGGTAGGCCTGGAGCACGTCGCTCAGCGCCGCTTCGCCGGCCGTGTCCGGCGCCGCGAAGCTGCCGTCGCGCAGGCGTTCGACCAGCACCGCCTCCGGGCTCAGGACCACATCCCAGGGATCGCCGCTCGCCGCATAGAGACGCGACACGGCCTGGCCGCATTGCCGGGCCAGGGCCACGCCGGCCGAGATCTCGTCGGCCTCGTCCCAGCCGTCGAGCGCCACCCGCAGCGCCAGGCCGTGCAAGGCGTAGTAGGGCCTGAAGCCGTCGTCGCCCGGCACCCCCTGCGCCCGGGTGTAGGCCTGCAGGCCGGCGTCGGCCGCCTCGGCCATCGCATCCCGCCACTGGGCTCGCTGGGTCGCGCTGGCGTCGAGGCGCAGCAGCCGCTGCGCGAACACCACGGCCCGGCGCTTGTGGGCGCTGGCCAGCAGGGCGAAGCGGTCGGCGTTGAGGATCGCCGCCGGGCCGGAATGGAAGAGGCCCACGTTCGACACCAGCTTGTCCAGCGACAGCAGCCGTTCGATGCCGTGTTCGATCAGCGACAGGCCCTCGGGGCCGGGGCGCGGACTGCGCGCCTTGCCGGCTTGCTGATCGGCGCGGATCCGGTGGATGTCCTGATCGGCGCACGCGGCGCCGAGTTCGATCTCGACCGCGGCCAGTTGCTCGATGTCGC
The DNA here is from genome assembly GCF_052114385.1 of Variovorax sp. M-6. Classification (NCBI taxonomy): domain Bacteria; kingdom Pseudomonadati; phylum Pseudomonadota; class Betaproteobacteria; order Burkholderiales; family Comamonadaceae; genus Variovorax; species Variovorax sp. M-6. The sequence continues at coordinate 69,496 of NZ_JBFREQ010000021.1, forward strand.
GGATCGGCACCCGGCCCTGCTGGTCGACCGACTGGATCGCGGCCAGCAGCGCCTGCTGCGCCTGCTCGAGGCAGCCGAGGTCGCGCCAGGTGGCGCCGAGCGCGGACTGCAGCGCCGGCAACCGCAGCCAGGCCGGCGGGCAGCGCTTGTCGCGCGCCTCCTCGATGGCCCGGATGCGCGCCTGCCGGTCGCTCTCGAGCGGGCGGTCGGGCCGGCGCGAGGCCTCCACCCGCGCGCGGGCCAGCTCGTCGAGCATTTCGTCGAGCGAGACGAAGGCGCTGCCGTCCTTCGACGCGCCGGCGGCGCCGTCGGCGTCGGCCTCGGCCCGCCAGAGCGGGTCGCCGTAGGCCTGGAAGGCACCCCAGGTCACGTTGTCGGGCCGGGTGGCCCAGAGCGCCTGCCGTGCCTCGAAGACCGCATCGCCGAAGGGACGGCGGTCCTGCAGCAGCGCCTGGTAGAAGACCTCGCCGAACTGCTGCGCGAGCTGGTCGTCGACCGCCCAGCCGGCCACCACCACGCAGCGCACGCCGATGTCCATCAGCTCGCGCGCCACGCTGGCGGCCAGCTTGTTGCCGTCGCGCACCGTGGGTCCGGCCGGTGCGCCGGCGTCGATCTGCCCCAGGTGGCAGCAGTTGAGGAACACCAGCTCCGGCACCGATTCCATCGCCGCGATCTCGGCCGCGGTGATCAGCAGGCCGCCCGAGAGCACCACGCCGCTGCGGCGCAGGCCGTCGGCGTGCAGCTGGTCGAAGACGCCGTGCGCCGACACGTGCAGGATCCGGTACGGCTTGCGGTAGAGCTTGGCCAGCACGTCGGCGGCCAGGTGGTGGTCGCCGATCGCGCGGCTCACGTCGTAGCCCATGTTGGCGAACAGGGCGGCGATCGCGGTCGCCTCGACCTCGGCACCGGCGAGCGCGTCCGGGTCCCTGTGCTCGGGATTGGCCGGGTCGGGAAAGGCCGCGCCGAAGCCCTGCACCGAGGGGTTGCCGATCACATAGGCGTTGTGTGCCAGGCTCTGGCGCACGTCGCGCCGGAAGGCCGCCGAGGAGAGCTGCCGCACCACCGGCGTGCACAGCGCCAGCGGCAGCAGCGGGCCGTCGCTCTGGGCCTCGGGCGTGAACAGCGGATCGGTCAGCATCAGCTCCCACGGCAGGTTCGCGGTGGCGCTGTCGACCACCAGCACGATGCGCTGCAACTGCCGTGCGGCATCCTTGAACTCCGGCGGCACGATCAGCTGGAACAGCATGCGACCGAAGTCGGAGTTCCAGCTGGTCTGGCTGATCTGCTGGCGCACCAGGGTCTCGATCAGGCTCGGCTGGCGCTGCTGCACCACGGTCTCGGCCCGCGCGCGCTGGCCGACATAGAGGAAGCGCAGCCGGTTGGCGAGCCGGGTCGTGCCCTCGGGCCGCGACACGCCGGGCGGGTCGTCGGCGTCGGTCACGATCAGCCGCGGCCAGTAGCTGGCGCCACGGATGTCAAACAGGCGCTGGCGCAGGCCGATGCCCTGCACCAGCTCGGCGCTGCAGGCGAGCAGCGTGTCCTTGACGGCGGCCGTGGCCGCGAGCCGCGGCGCCAGCTGCCGCAGCTCATAGACCGCGGTGATCGCGGTGTCCAGGTAGAGCTCGACGATGTCCAGCCGCGCCACGCGCACCGACAGTCCGGTGGTCCGCTTGAACTTCTCGTTGGCATCGATGACACCTCGCACCAGCGCCTCGACCGAGGCCGCGATCGTCAGGTTGGCCGACGAGTTGTAGCCCAGCAGCAGCGTCGCCAGCGGCACCTCGCGATCCTCGCGGCCCATCACGTCGACCACCTGCAGCAGATAGCGCAGCACGCCGGCGCGCACCGCGAGCATCAGCGAGTCCTGGCTCAGGCTGCCCTCGTAGCGGCCGAGCCCGGTGACCACCGCGCCCGTGAGCACGCCGCGCCGGCGGTCCAGCGCGCTCGGCGCGCGCAGCACCACGGCGGCGGTGCCCAGCGGCCCGGCGTAGAGGTCGAGCGCCTTGCGCTGGGCCAGCTGGCCGTCCATCAGCTCGGTGTCGATCAGGGCCTCGGTGCCGGCCATCGAGTCGTTCTCGTAGTGGCCGACCAGGATCGGGCAGGCCAGGAAGCGCAGGTCCATGGCCTTCATGCGAACTTCGAGCCGCAGCCTGGCGCGCGGCGCCATGTGGCTGCCGGGCGTGCCGCCGATCACCGCCGCCGCCAGGTTGAGGTCGTCGATCGCGTTCGGTGGTCCCGGGTCGTAGCTCTGCGGGCGTTCGGGGGCGGCCGCGCGCGTGGCCGGCGGGTTGCGGTCGAGCCGGGCGGTGGCGCCGCCGACCAGCAGCTCGCCGAGGGCCGCGAAGCTGTCGGCGGTCGACAGCAGGTCGCCATGCACCGCCGGCAGGTAGTAGAAGCTGCCGATGTTGCCGATGCGCCCCGAGTCCCAGGTCACGGTGCCGTCGCCGCGGGCGGTCGACACCATGCGCAGGCGCTTGCTGCCGCCGCGGTCCTCGAGTCGCAGGCCGCAGGGCGTGTTGGGCGCGATGCCGAAGACGTAGATGGCCTTGGCCTGGTAGTCGGCGGGCAGGCTCGGCACGGCGCCGGCCTTGGCGTCTTCGGTCCATAGCCAGCCGGCCGAAGCCAGCGTGTCGGCATCGGGCTGGCCGCAGCGCTGGTCGCCGAACCAGAGGTCGGTGTTGAGGGCTCTCAACTTCTTCCAGGCCTCGGCGTCCCAGTACTGCTGCGCCTCGCCGCCTTCGGGCTGACCCTGGAAGGTGTCGACGAAGCCCGGGCTCGGCAGCAGTTGCAGCGCGCCGCGGAAGCCGGCCACGATGTCCAGCACGTCCTGCATGTCGTGGCGGAAGTCGAGCCGCGCCAGGGCCCGCAGCGCGTTGCCCTTGCCGAGCAGGTTCTCGACCATCGAGTGCGATCCCTGGTGCGGCGTGCCGGCCATCACCAGGCGCGCGCCGTCGCGCCGCATCAGGGTGTCCATCACGTCGCGGCGGCGATAGATGCAGGCTCGCACCACCAGCCCGCCCATGCTGTGCGCGAGCAGGCGCACCGGCTGCGCGGTCTGCTTCAGCAGCAGTTCGAGGAAGATGCCGAGCCGTTCGCCCAGCACGTCGAGCGGCTGGCGCCAGTCGTAGGGAAAGGGCAGCACCTGGTGGCTGGCCGCCAGGTGCTCGCAGATGTCGCCATAGGTCCTGCCGAACAGCTCGCCGGCCGTGACCCGCTCGGCGCCGAAGGCGATGCTCTGGAGCGCGCCGGCGGCCAGCGAGAGCGGATCGAGCCAGACCCGCTTGCCGTCGGCATCGAGACAGGTGCCCATGATGCCCGGCAGCACCACCACCACCGGCCGGTCCACGGCGGCGACGCCGCGCGACTTGCCGATGCCGGCCGCATCGAGGCTGGTGAAGCCGGCCGGGATGGCCCGGAAGGCGTCGAGCGTTTCGGGCCGGTCTTCCACCAGCCAGTCGCGCAGCGCGCTGCGGGTCTCGAGGTTGCCGAAGTAGTTGAAATGCGAGACGTCGGCCGCGCGGTCGAACAGCACCCGGGCCCGGGTTTTCGCGGCCACGCCGGCCAGCATGGCGGCGGTGTCGACCACCAGGTCGTTGTCGGTGTTCTCGAACAGCAGGAAGTCGGTCAGCAGCACGCCCATGCGCATCAGCAGGTTGCCGCCCTGGATGTCGCCCGCGATCAGCGCCATGCGGATCCCGGGCTGCACGGCGGCGTCGCGCAGCAGCGCGGCCATCGGCGAGTCGGGCAGCATCGCCTCGAGGCCCGGCACCAGGTGCGGGTTGGTGCGGTTCCTCGCGATCTCGATCACCACCCGCTTGAACGCGGAGTACAGCGGGTTGCCGAAGAAGTAGGGCACGTGGCCGATCAGCGTCAGAAGGCCCGACAGGAAGACGTCGAAGTTGCCGCTCGCGAGCCGGGTGCCCTGCGCCGGGCTGGCCACGCGCACATAGCGCTCTACCACCAGCGACTTGTCGCGCAGCAGGGTGAACAGCGCGCGCAACTGGTCGCGATGCTCGGCATGCGCGCGGTCCAGTTCCCGACGCACCTCGGCCTCGCGGCCCTGGGCGTCGCCGACGCCGGGGAAGGCGAAGCTGTAGCTGTCGATGTGCTGGTCGATGTCCTGCAGGCACAGGAGGTCGCCGACCAGGCCGCCGCGCGAATGGGTCACCAGGCTGACGCGGGCGCCGCGCGGTAGGGGGGCCGCGAGCTGCAGCGCGTTCTCGATCGGGCTCTCCGACAGCGTGCGGTGTTCGAAGCCGTAGATGCCGCCCGGGAAGCGGCTCTCGAGCCGGGCCCAGAGCCCGCGGTCGCTGCGCTGCAGGTCGCCGAAACTGCCCAGCGTGCTGGAGCCGGTGCCGTGGATGAAGACCAGCGCCGGCCGGGGCTTGCCCTCGGCATCGATCATCCGGGCGGTGTCGTCGGCGACGCCGCCTTCGAGCGTGCCGCCGCCGTCTTCCCAGCGGTAGAGGTGCCCGGCAGGGCGCGCGAGCCGCTCCTCGACCGCCCACATCAAGGCCTTGGTGCCCAGCCAGCTGACGCCGACGCCGGCGAGGTCCGCGAGCTTGTCCTTGCCCTTGCCGGGGATGAGCTCGGCCAGCCGGGCCTGTGCCGCGTCGATCAGCGGGTCCCGGCCCACGGCCAGCGAGATCACCTGGCTGACCAGTCTGCCGGCGCTGCCGGCGAACACGCCGCGCTGCAGCACCGCGCCCTCGGCATTCATGCGGTCGAAGAGGATGCGGCCTGCGGCATCGACCAGGTCCGGTCGGTTGCGCAGCAGTGCCGCCTTCAGGCCCGCGGGGCTGGTGATCAGGGTGCCGCCGTCGGCCAGTTCGATCACCAGCACCTGGCCGGCCTCGGCTTCGAGCTCGGCGCCGACGCCTTCGGGCAGGCCGCGCGCCGCGCTGGAGAGGTCGATGCTGGCCTTGGCTTCCAGCAGGCCCGGCGGCAGGAATTCATCGGGCGTGCGGTCGGTGCCGACGCCGCGGCTCGCGGTCGATCGCAGCAGGGAAGGAACCTCGGGCTTGTCGCTCCGGCGTCCGGTGATCTGCAGCACGATCGCTTCGGCCATGGCGTTCCCTCAGCTGAAGATCGGGCGTCCCGTGGCTTCGCTGCTGCCCTGGATCTGCGGCTTCTGCGGATAGCGCGTGGAGGGGAGATCGTCCGCCAGCGCCTGGTGCCACTGGGCATAGCTGGCGCCCGCGGGCAGCGTCCGCAGGGCCTTGAGGGCGTAGAAGGTGAAGGCGCCGTTCGGCCGGTTCTGGAAGCTCGCGTCGTAGCTGAAGTGGCCTTCGCCTTCCTCGCAGCCGGCCAGCAGCACGTCGCCGACCTCGTCTTCCGGTTCCGTCGCGAAGGCCGAAGAAGCGCCGTGCTTGCCCTTCTTCGGCACCGCCGCGCCCTGCGGCCCCGCGGTGGCCAGGCGCGCCTCGGGCATCCAGGCGCGCATCGGCATGAAACGCGGCATCCGGCCGGCCTCCTTGTCGCTGTTGTCGGGCGGCGCCCGGTTCACGGTGCCCGAGTGGCAGCTGTCGGAGATCAGTACCAGGTGCACGCCGTCGCGGCGGGTCTTGAAGATGGCGTGGATTTCGTCGTCGATCAGCGCGGCGCCGAGCGCCCGGATGTCGTGCGGACACAGGGCCTCGTCGAGGCCGTCGGCCTCTTCGCCATCGGTGTCGTACTGGTAGGTGCCGTGGCCCGAATAGGTGATCACCACCGCGTCGCCGGGGGCGGCCTGGCCGATCACGCGCCGGAAGCCCGCGATCATGCCGGCCTTGGTGGCCTGCTCGTCGAGCAGCTTGCTGACACTGAAGCCGCGCGCCGACAGTTCGGCGGCCCAGTCGTTGGCGTCGTTGACGCAGCCCGCCAGGTCCATGTCGGTGCCTGGGTAGTTGTTGATGCCGATGCACAGGGCGAGCTTGTTCATGCGGAGTCTCCGGTCGTCTCCAGGCATTGGACACGCCGCGGCGGCGCAATTCGTCCGCCAAACGAGGTATGGCGCACGCTAGGGTTCGGCAGGGGGCCGAACCCCGCGCCTACTCGCAGAGCCGCCGGATCTCGGGCGGGATCGGCACCGCACGGATGCCTCCGCCCTCGCGCTTCGCCGCGAAGATGCGCACCTCCTCGCATTCGAGGATCAGGTCCTCGCCACGTGTCACGCGGTAGGCCTGCACGAAGCTCTTCTCGCGCCACTCGGGGATCGCCACCGCGATCTGCAGCGTGTCGCCATAGCTTGCGCTCTTGACGAAGCGCGTGTGGGTGTCGACCAGGGGGGTGCCGATGACACCGAGGGTCCTGGCGGTCTCTTCCCAGCGCGGCACGCCGCGTTCGGCGAAGAAGTGGCGCGAGGCGGCGTCGATCCAGCGGAAGAAGTTGGGAAACCAGACGATGCCGGCGGGGTCGCAGTCGCCGAATTCGACGCGGACGGAATAGGTGACTTCAATGCTCATGGCGATGCCTCTGTGATTTCGCGGCCGGCGCAGCCAGGCCCGTTGGTGAAACACCGCGGAACCGGCTTGGCCGGGCCGCTGGTGTTGCCCCCGGCAGGGGGTGGGCGCCCGGACACGAAGTGCCGGGCAACCTGGGGGCGAGCTCACTCACCCCATTTTCGTCGGGAGCCACAAGGCGATGATGGGAAACGCGATCAGGATCACCAGTCGCAGGATGTCCGTCAGGATGAACGGCAGCACGCCCTTGAAGATGGTGGTGAAGCTGACGTCCTTCACCACGCTCTTGATCACGAACACGTTCATCCCCACCGGCGGATGGATCAAGCCCAGCTCCACCGTCATCACGATGATGACGCCGAACCAGATCGGGTCGAAGCCCAGATGCACGATCACCGGGAAGATGATCGGCACCGTGAGGATGATCATCGCCATGGCGTCCATCAGGCAGCCGAGCACCAGGTACATCACCATGATCAGCGCCAGCACGCCGTAGCGGCCGATGCCCAGGCTGGTGAGGAACTCGGTGAGCTTCTGCGGGCTCTGCGTGATGGTCAGGAAATAGCCGAACAGCAGCGCGCCGATCAGCACCGTGAAGACCGCCGCGGCGGTGCGCGTGGCCGACAGCAGCGCCTCGCGGATCTTCGGGCCGTCGAGCTTGCGCCGCAGCAGGCCGAGAATGAAGGCGCCGCTCGCGCCCACGCCGCCGGCTTCCGTGGGCGTGAAGAAGCCGCCGTAGAGGCCGCCGATGACGAAGACGAACAGCACCAGCGGCGCCCACACGTTCTTGAGGTCGGCCAGCCGTTCGGCCCAGGGCTTGAGCTCGCCGCCGGGCAGCCAGTCGGGCCGCAGCCGGACGATCACCGCGATGGTCAGCACGTACATCGCCATGGCCAGGATGCCGGGGATGATGCCGGCCATGAAGAGCTTGCCGATGTCCTGCTGCGTGAGGATGGCGTAGACCGCCAGCACGGTCGACGGCGGCAGGATCGCGCCCAGCGTGCCGCCCGCGGCGATCACGCCGGTGGAGAACGACTGCGGGTAGTTGAAGCGCCGCATCTCCGGATAGGCCACGGCCGAGAAGGTCGCGGCGGTGGCGACCGAGGAGCCGCAGATGGCCGCGAAGCCGCCGCAGGCCAGCACGGTGGCCACGCCCAGGCCGCCGCGCAGGTGGCCGATCATCGAGTTGGCGGCCTTGAAGAGTTCGCGGCTGACGCCCGACACCGAGACCAGCGCGCCCATCAGCATGAACATCGGGATCACGCCGAAGGTGTAGTCGGTGACGGTCCGCATCGAGGTCTGGCCGACCAGCTTGAGCGCCGGGCCGGGGCCGACGATCCAGGCGTAGCCGGTGACGCCGACCAGGCCCATCGCCATGCCGACCGGCACGCGCAGGAGCATCAGTGCGAAGAGAACCACAAAGCCAAGAACCGCGATCGCATCGGTGCTCATTCGTCGGCTTTCATTTCAGGCTTCGTCTCTTCGAGCAGTTCGGGATGGAAGATCAGCCTGTAGGTCCGGATCGCGATCAGCACCACCGCCGACACGTCGCCCATCCAGGCCACCGCGTAGAACGGCCAGGTCGGGATGTTCATGTCGTAGGTCAGCACGTTGTCGACGTAGGTCGCGCGCACCTTGTCGAACAGCGTGGCGGTCTGCACCGCGACCACGAACAACAGCACCAGCGTGGCGAAGACGTCGATCCAGCGCTTCATGCGCGGGCCGGCGGCGGTCCACACCAGGTCGACCGTGATGTGGCCGCCGCGGTAGCTGGTGGCCGCGATGCCCCAGAAGATCAGGATGCCCAGCAGCATGCGGCCGAAGTCGTAGGAATCGGGAATGGAGGTGTTGAAGAACTTGCGCAGCACCACCGCGAGAAAGATGTTGAGCGCGACGATCCCCACGAACATGGCGGCCAGCCATTCGATCGAATTGATCATCCGATCCATGATCCCCACGCGGGGCTTGGTCATCCCGGCTCCGGTTGCCATCGGACGCTCGCGGCGCTCAGAGTGCCGACTTGTTCTTCACGAGGCTGGCCTTGAGCGCATCCATCACCGCCTTCGGATCCTGCCCCACCTTCTTCACGCCCTCGGCCCATTGCGCCTCGCCGGGCGCGGTGGCCTTGCGCCAGGCGTCGAGCTGCTCGGGCGTGAGCTTGTAGATCTCGTGGCCGGCCTGGCCGGCGATCTTGGCGCGGCCCGCGAACTCGAAGTCGGCCCAGGGCGTGGCGACCTTCTCGGCCCATTCGCTGGTGCAGTGGTCGTCGATCACCTTTTTCTGCGCCGCCGACATGCTGTCGTACTTGCTCTGGTTCATGGCCCAGACGAAGGGCGTGACGTAGAGCGGCACGTCCATGTGAAAGCTCACCACCTTGTCGATCCCGAACAGGCCGATCGAGCCCCACGGAAAGGTGATCGCGTCGGCCACGCCGCGCTCCAGCATGTCGCGCGACTCGGGCGCCGAGGCCTGTACGTTGGTGCCGCCCAGCGAGGTCACCATCTGGCCGATGGTGCTGGTCGCGGGCCGGATCTTCATGCCCTTGATGTCGGTCGGCAACGTGATCTTCTTGCGCGCATGGAAAGTGCCCGGGTCGTGCACGAAGGCGAAGCAGAACTTCACGTCCTTCATTTCCTTGGCGGCGTAGGCGCGGTACCAGGCGTCGATCGCGGCCGAGCCGCCCTTGCCGTCGGCGAACAGGAAGGGCAGCGAGGCGCCCGCCATGATCGGGAAGCGGCCCGGCTGGTAGCCCGGGTTGATGTAGGCGAAGTCGGCGATGCCGTCGCGCGCCATGTCGTAGTGGTCGAAGGCCTTGCCGAGCTGCTCCGAGGGGAACAGCGTCGCCGTGATGGTGCCGTTGGACGCCTTCTTGATGTCGTCCGCCCAGGCCTGCAGCGAAGGGTTCAGCGGATGCTGCGCCGGCACCCAGCTCGACATCTTGAGGTTGACGGGCTTGTCCTGCGCGTGGGCGGGCGCGGACGAAAGGGCCAGCAGGGCGGCGAGCGCCGCGAAGGCCTGGATGCGCGATGGCTTCATGAGTGTCTCCTAGCGTGATCGAAGGGCGAGGGGCCGCCGGAACCGGTTATGTTCTATAAGAATCGTCCGGGCCCGGCTATTCGCGTTTACGTTGACCCTGGGGCGGCTCAGTCCGCCTGGATGTTGCGGTCCTTGATGAGCTGGCTGAACACCGCGGCTTCCTTGCGCGCCACGGCCTTGAAGGCTTCGGGCGTCATCGGCGTCGCCTCGCCGCCGACTTCGCGGAACCGGTTGCGCACGGTTTCGTTGGCCAGCGCCTTGTTGACCGCCGCGTTGAGCCGCAGCCGTACCTCGGGCGGCGTGCCCGCCGGCGCGAACAGGCCGAACCAGGTGTCGTAGTCCATGTTCTTGTAGCCGCGCTCGGCCAGCGTGGGCACGTCGGGAAAGAGCTGCGAGCGCTGCCCGCTGGCCACCGCCAGCATCTTGAGCTTGCCGGCGCGCACGTTCGCGAACGAGATGCCGGGATCGAAGAAGAAGTCGATCTGGCTGGCCAGCAGGTCCTGCAGTGCCGGGGCGGCTCCGCGGTAGGGCACGTGCACGGCATAGATGCCGGCGCTCTGCTTGAACAGTTCGCCCACCAGATGCGGCGTGCTGCCCGAGCCGGCGGAGCCGAAGGACAGCTTGCCCGGGTTGGCCTTGGCGTAGCGCACGAAGGCGTCGACGTCGTTGGCGGCCAGCCCCGGCCGGGTCGTGAGGAAGAGCTGGATGCGGCCGGTGGCGGCCACCGGCGCCAGGTCCTTGTCGGCATCGAAGGGCATCTTGCCGAACAGGAAGGGGTTGACCGACTCGATGCCGGTGCTCGTCAGCGCCAGCGTGTAGCCATCGGCGGGCGACTTGGCCACCGCATCGGCGGCCACGTTGCCGTTGGCGCCGGCGCGGCTCTCGACCACCACGGGCTGGCCGAGCGTCTCGGACATCAGCGGCGCGACCGTGCGCGCCATGATGTCGGCCACGCCGCCGGGCGGGAAACCGACAAGTATCTTCACCGGCTTGCTCGGCCAGGATTGCGCCAGTGCGGCGGCCGGTGCGATGAGCGCGAGGGCCGCGATGGCGCAGGCGGACAGGATGCGTCGTCGGGAGCGGGGTTCTTTGTCGTACATGGGGGAGTCTCCTTTTTTCGATTTCGGGTCGGACGCCGACGCGGTCGGCGTCCGGGCGCGTTCAGGTGCGACGGCCCGGCGCGGACTGCGGCGGCCGCTTCATCCAGCGGATCGGCTGCGCCTTCACGGGCCGCGGCGGCGCGCCGTGGCGGACCAGCGCGGCATCGAGCGCGGTGCCGGCCTCGTCGGCCAGCGCCGCGTCGCGGGCGGCGGCGATCGCGGTGGCGCGCGCCGACGGCGAGCCATCGGGCAGCCGTGCCGTCGCCAGATGGTCGATCACGTGCAGCAGGTTGTCTTTGCCGCGCTCGTTGGTGCTGCCGTAGCCCTTGATGAGACGGCCGCACAGCGCGATCTCGTGTCCCAGGCGCCAGTCCGCGCGCGTGCCGGCGACCACGGCTTCGAGCCAGCGCCCGATCAGCGCCTGCTCCTCGGCGAAGCGGTTGCCGCGCTTGCGCAGCCAGCGCAGCGAGGCCAGCAGGCGCAGCGCGGCCATGCCGACGACCGAATGGCTGCCGACCTTGAGCGGCAGCGCCCACGGCGTCTTGCGGCGCCGGTCCCAGGCGGTCACGCGATGGGCCAGCGAGGCTGGCAGCAATGCCGCGAATTCGGGCGCGCCGGGCTTGAAGTGGTCGTAGACCTTGACGATGTCGCCCTGCGTGGCCTTGACCTCGCCGCGTACGCGCTGCGCCCGGCTGGCGCGGCTCTTGAGCTCGGCCACGCGCACGATGTCGTCGAACGCCATCCACAGCGCGAGCCAGCGCGCCATCTCGCGCGTGACCGCGAAGCCATGGGCCCCCGCGGGGTCGGCCGCGCGCTCGGCGGCCAGCACCTGGGCCAGGCGCTGCACGTAGAGCGCGGCGTAGGCGGCGTCCTGGTAGTCGAGCACGCGCGCATGGCCGAGCGCCAGCAGGTCGTGCACCGGCGCGGGAAACTGCGCGGCCACGGCCGGCGGCAGCGACTGCGGCCGTACGACGTCGTTGGCCGTCGTGGCCAACAAGCGAGAGACCAGGGCGGCCTGTTCGCGCGGCGTGTTCACGGCGTCGAAGGCCTTCGCGAAGCCACGCAGGCTGGCGGCGGCCATCGGGCTCGGCTTCTCCGCCGTGCCGGCGTCGCCGCCGCGCACCACGCGCTCGTAGGCCGCGCGCGGAAAGGGGAACAGCGCGCTGCCCGCGATCGCGCCGAGCATCACGGCGCTGACCACCGTGCCGGCCTCGCGCGCCGCCGCGCCCATGTCGAACACGTGGTGCTCGCGGCTGAATGCCTTCACGACATCGAGCAGGCGAGCGGCGTCGGCGCGGCCGTCGCCGGGCTGCATGCGCTCCGCGGTGGTCAGGGTGCGGGACGAGGAGCTGATGACGACCGTGCGCTCGGGCGCGCTCATGCCGTTGCCGATCTGGCGCGTGGTCTCGAGCAGTTCGGACGAAACGATGGCGTCCAGTGCGCCCGGCACCGGGCTCAGGCTGAACACGGGCTTGCGGCCGCCGAGTTGGGCCAGCGGCACCGGGAAGACCTCGACGTAGTAGGTGGTGGCGCCGGTGCGCTGCGCCACCCCGGGGATCGAGGTGCTCTGCGCCGCATAGCCGGCGTGGCGCGCGGTGTCGACCAGCCATTCGGTCAATACGCCGCCGCCTTCGCCGCCAAGGGCGCAGATCAGCAGTGTGAGGGGGCGTTGTTGGGTGTGCATCGTGTTCATGCCGGTTGCATCACCCGAACCAGTGCCCCGCGCAGGCCGTGAAGCAGGCGTTCGTGCCACTTGGGGTTCTGCACCACCTCGGCGCGGTAGAAGCTCGGGCACAGCGTGGCGGCGTGCGCGTTCGCGCCGCACAGGCCGCAGCCGACGCAGCCGTCAATCACCACGGCCACCGGGTCGACCTTGAGCGGATCGGGGTTGTCCTTGATCGTCAGCGTCGGGCAGCCCGACAGCCGGATGCAGGCGTGGTCGCCGTTGCAGACATCCTCGTCGACGCCGTACTTCACGCGCACCACGCGCTCGCCCTTTCGCAGCAGGCTCGCGATCCAGGGCTTGATGCGGCGTTGCCGTTCGAGCTGGCATTCGCCCTCGGCGATGATCACCTTGAGGCCGTTGAAGTCGCTCGTGAAGGCGTCGTTGAGCGTCTTGCGCATCTTGTCGACGTCATAGGTGTGGACCGTGTGCAGCCACTGCACGCCCAGGCCCTTCAGCGTGGCCTCGATGGTCTGGTTCTTGTCGACCAGGCTCTGCTGCTTGTCGACCGCGCGCTCCTTCATGTCGTCGTCGGGCGTCGAGATGATGTCCTGCGTGCCGGTGGCCGAGGTGTAGCCGTTCTTGAAGATCAGCAGCACCGCGTCGTCGCCGTTGAAAAGCGCGCTCTGCACGCCGGTCAGCAGCCCGTTGTGCCAGAAGCCGCCGTCGCCCATGATCGACAGGGCCCTGCGCTGCATCATCGGCGACACGCCGGCACGGCTTGCCAGGCTCATGCCGTAGCCGAGGATCGAGTGCCCCATCGAGAAGGGCTCGAAGGTGCCGAAGGCATGGCAGCCGATGTCGGCGGCGATGTGCACCGGGCCGCTGTCCTGCTGGGCCAGCTTGAGCGCCGCGAACACCGGCCGCTCGGGGCAGCCGATGCAGAAGCTCGGCGGGCGGTTGGGCAGCGGGGCGTCGAGCTTCGTCGCCACGGCAGCGCGGCGGTCGCGATTGCCCGCGAGCCAGTCCTTGGCCGAATCCTGCGCGTGCCCGGGCAGGTAGCGCTGCGCGAACTGGGTGAGGCCGGCGGCCAGCACCTCGACGCCGTACTCGCCCGCGGCCGGCAGCATGTCGCAGCCGTGCAGCGGCGTCTGGATGTCGCGCCGGCGCAGCAACGTCGCGATCTCCTGCTCGATGTACTCGGGCTGGCCTTCCTCGACCACCAGCACCGCGCGCTTGCCGATGCAGAAATCCGCGACCTCGTCGGGCACCAGCGGATAGGCGACGTTGAGCACCAGCAGCGGGATGTCGGTGGCACCGAAGGCGTCGGCCAGGCCGAGCTGCTGCAGGCTGCGCACGAGGGCGTTGTAGAGCCCGCCCTGCACCACGATGCCGAGGTCGGCATGGGTGCCCGGGATCAGTTCGTTGAGCTTGTGTTGCGCGATGTAGCGGCGGGCGGCCGGCAGGCGCTCCTCGCCCTTGAGCTTCTCGTGCCGGAAGGTGACGGGCGGGTGCGCGAGCCGCATGTAGTCGAAACCCGCCGGTTCCTCGATCAGCGCCCGGGTCGAGACCGGCGGCGGCAGATTGTCCTTGCATTCGAAGCTGCCGCGCACGTGGCAGGTGCGGATGCGCAGCTCCATCATGCAGGGCATGTTGGAGGTTTCCGAGAGCCGGAAGCCATGTTCGACCATGTCCACCATCACCCCGAGGTCGGGCCGCGGGTCGAGCAGGCACATGCTGGACTTGAGCGCATAGGCGTGCGTGCGCTCCTGGATCACCGAGGCGCCTTCGCCGTAGTCCTCGCCGACCACGATCAGCACGCCGCCCTTGACGCCCGGCGACGATAGGTTGGACAGCGCATCGGCCGCCACGTTGGTGCCGACGATCGACTTCCAGGTCACGGCGCCGCGCAGCGGATAGTGGATCGAGGCGCCGAGCATCGCCGCCGCCGACGCCTCGTTGGAGCAGGCCTCGACGTGCACGCCGAGCTCGTCCATGTAGGGCTTGGCCTGCACCATGACGTCGAGCAGGTGCGAGACCGGCGCGCCCTGGTAGCCGCCGACGTAGGCCACGCCCGATTGCAGCAGCCCCTTGGTGATCGCGAGAATGCCCTCGCCGTGAAAGGTGTCGCCGGCACCGAGGCGCAGCGCCTCGATCTCCTTGCTGAATGAAACTTCCAAGAGAAATGGCTCCTTATTTGCCGGGTTGCTTGTCGCCCGCGCCGGTAAAGCGCGAGATGTAGTAGGCGAGGGTGTCCAGATCCTCGGGCGGGATGCCGCTGACGGCGGCACCCATCGCCTGCGTGTAGCCGGGGCGCTTGCCCGAGCGGAACTCGCGCAGCGTGAGCTGCAGATAGTCCTCGCGCTGCTGGGCGAGGCGCGGCACCTGCTGCCCGCCGCTGAAGTCCGCGCCGTGGCAGTTCACGCAGCGATGCGCCTGCGCCAGCGACTGTCCGCGCAGCATGCGCGCCGCATCGCCGGGCGTGGCCGGCGGCGGGGCCGGCACCGGCGGCAGCGTGGCGATGAAGTCCGAGAAGCCGCGCAGGTCGGCGTCGGTCATGGTCTTGGCCACCGCCGACATGGCTTCGTTGGCGCGCCGGCCTTCGCGAAACAGGAACAGCTGCGTGATCGCGTAGAACGCATGCTGGCCCGCCAGCGCCGGCGTGCCCGGCATGTCGGCGCGTCCGTTGGCGCCGTGGCAGGCCGCGCACAGGGCCGCGAAGCGCTGCCCGTAGGCGCCCGGGGCGCCTGGCTTGTTGCCCTGGGCAGCGGCGGGCAGCGCCGCGAGCCAGAACAGGGCGGTCGCAACGGTGATCGCGTGTCTTGCCGCGCTCCTCATCGGCCGCCGTAGCTGATGCGGTAGATGGCGCCGGCGTGGTCGTCGCTCACCAGCATCGAGCCGTCCTTGAGCACCAGGAAGTCGACCGGCCGGCCCAGGTAGGCGTTGTTCTCGACGAAACCGGTCATGAAGGGTTCGACCCGGGCGCCGCCCTTGCCATCGGGCCAGGCGACCGCGATGTCGGCGTACTTGATGGTGCGGTTCCAGGGGCCGTGGCGGGCGATGAACATCGCGCCCTGGTACTTGGGCGGGAACATCTTGCCGCGGTAGAAGGTCAGGCCGAGCGAGCCGGCATGCGGCCCGAGCAGCGCGGCCGGCTTGGCGTAGTCGTCGCAGTTCTTGCCCCAGCCGAACTCGCCGTCCAGGATGTTGCCCTGGTGGCAGTACGGGAAGCCGAAGTGCTGGTCCTTCGCCGTGATGTGGTTGAGTTCGTCGTTCGGCAGGGACTCGCTGAACCAGTCGCGGCCGTTGTCGGTGAACCAGAGGTCGCCGGTCTTGGGATCGAAGTCGAAGCCCACCGTGTTGCGCACGCCGCGCGCGACGGTCTCGATGCCGCTGCCGTCGAGGTTCATGCGGAAGATGCGCGCATGGGCGTCGTCCGGGTCGCAGAGGTTGCAGGGCGCGCCGACCGCGTAGTAGAGCTTGTCGTTGTGGATGCGCAGGTAGCGCCAGCTGTGGTCCTGGCCGCCCGGCAGCTTGTCGTTCAGGACCACGGGCGCGCCGAGGTTGTCGAGCTTGTCCTCGGCATTGTCGTAGCGCAGGATCTGCTTGTGGGTCGCCACGTAGAGCGAGCCCTTGTAGTACTCGATGCCGGTGGCGAATTCCATCTTGTCGATGATGGTCTTCGGGTCATGCTTGCCCTTCTCGGGGATCGCGTAGACCTTGTTGCCGACGAACAGCGTGCTCACGAACACATTGCCCTTGGCGCCCTGGCGCAGCGCGCGCGCGTCGAGCACGCCCGAGGCCCAGGTCTCGACCTTGAAGCCCGGCGGCAGCTTGAACCTGGCCGTCGGCAGCTGGTCGGCCGCGGTCGGGATCGGGAAGGCCGGCACCGGCGCCATGCGGGCCGCGGCCTCCGTCTTCGGTCGCCCCCGCGCCCAGCCGGGTTCGTCGGCCGGGGGTTGCTGTGCCCAGGCGGCGGTCGCTGCGAAGAGCAGCACGGCGAGCGCCGCGCGTTGACGGATCGGGGTCATCTCGTGTCTCCTTCTTGTGGGGGGCGGCCCGGAGGCCGTCCGCAGTGTGCGGGCGTGTCGATCCTTCTTCAATAAAATGATCGAACTAAGTAACATGAATCTCATGCATATCGATGCGATCGACCTGAACCTGCTGCGGCTGTTCGACGCGGTCTACCGGGCGCGCAGCGTGAGCCGCGCGGCCGAGTCGCTCGGACTCACGCAACCGGCGGCCAGCCACGGCCTGGGCCGGCTGCGCCTGCTGTTGAAAGACGCCCTGTTCACGCGGGCGCCGGGCGGGGTCGCGCCGACGCCGCGCGCAGAGCGGCTGGCGTCCGCGGTGCAGTCGGCATTGGGCATGCTGGAGGAAGCGCTCAACGAGCCCGACCGCTTCGAGCCGGCCGCCTCGCGCAAGGTGTTCCGCATCCACATGAGCGACATCGGGGAGGGGCGCTTCCTGCCGCCGCTGATGGCGCGGCTGGGCGAGATCGCGCCCGGCGTTCGGCTCGAGACCCAGCCGCTGCAGTCGGCGGACATCGCCCCGGCGCTCGACAACGGCCGCATCGACTTCGCCTTCGGTTTCCTGCCGAAGGTGCGCGACACCCAGCGCGCGCCGCTGCTGAAAGACCGGTACATCGTGTTGCTGCGCCAGGGCCATCCGTTCACGCGCGGGCGGCGCAACAGCCAGGCGCTGCTGGAGGCGCTGCAGGCCCTCGAGTACGTCGCCGTGCGCACCCATGCCGAGACGCTGCGCATCCTGCAGTTGATGAACCTCGAAGACCGCGTGCGCCTCACGGCGGAGCACTTCATGGTGCTGCCGGCGATCGTGCGGGCGACCGATCTGGCGGTGGTGATGCCGCGCAACATCGCGCGCGGCTTCGCGCAGGAGGGGGGCTACACGATCGTCGAGCCGGCCTTTCCGCTGCGCGACTTCACCGTGTCGCTGCACTGGAGCAAGCGTTTCGAGGCCGATCCGGCGAACCGGTGGCTGCGCCAGGTGATCAAGGATCTGTTCACCGAGCGCTGAAGCGGCAAGCGTCCCGAGCTACTGCGAGACCTGCAGCCAGCCGGTCGGACAGGCCTGGACGTCGGGGAAGAAGCCCACCGGGTTCTGGCAATACAGGTAGACGGGCAGCGCGCCCGCGTAGCCGACCGCGTTCACGGCCACGGGAAACGGCACGCCGACGAACACGAAACCACGCCTGGCGAAGAACGCGTGCCGCGCGGGAAATCCGCCGAATCCGTGGAATGGATGGAATCCAGGGCTTCCGTGGAAGCTTCCACCATTGTGCTGAAAGCCTCCACCGTTGTGTTGCGAGCCGCCACCGTGGCCGCTGCCGCCCTGCATGCCGTTGAAGGCAAGGCTGGGGGTCGGTCCGCCGGCCGCGGCGGCGATCAGAAAGGCCAAAGCCAGCAGTTTCTTCATGAAGAACTCCAGCTGTGAGGGGGAGTCCGGTTGGACCCCGGGTTCCCGGGCAAAGTTCGCTGTTCGCCGGCCCTTCGCAGCGCCACAATGAGACCCGGCCCCAAGGGTTTTCCCGAGCGTCACATACCGGCGCCCACATAAGAGATATGGCGGCGACCGTATGCGTGCGGCGCCGCAAAGCACTAACTTCCAGTTGGCCCGATTCTTGATCGCCCCAGAGCGTTGACTAAGACACCCACGAGATCCGCATGACCCCGAGCACCCAACCCATCCGCTTCTTCCACCGCGGCCGGATCGTCGACGTCAGCGGCGTGCATCCGACCCGCTCGGTGCTCGACTGGCTGCGCGAGGATGCCCGCTGCACCGGCACCAAGGAAGGCTGCAACGAGGGCGATTGCGGGGCCTGCACCGTGGTCATCGGCGAACTGGCCCAGCCCGGCGAAAAGGATGCGGTGGGCGGCCTTCGGCTGCAAACGGTCAATGCCTGCATCCAGTTCCTGCCGACGCTGCACGGCAAGGCGCTGTTCACGGTCGAGGACCTGAAGACGCAGTGCAGCCACGGCAGGGATCCGGCCCAGCACGACAAGCATCCGGTGCAGCGGCTGCACCCGGTGCAGCAGGCGATGGTCGACTGCCATGGCTCGCAGTGCGGCTTCTGCACTCCCGGCTTCGTGATGTCGCTGTGGTCGACCTACGAGCATCACCAGGAAGGCGGCAGCCGGCCGACCCGCCAGCAGCTGGCCGACGAGTTGTCGGGCAACCTGTGCCGCTGCACCGGCTACCGGCCGATCCTCGATGCCGGCCAGCGCATGTTCGACCTGCCCGGCGTGCGGCTCGCCACCGCGCCCGTGGTGGAGGCCCTGTCCACCCTGAAGCGCGACGGCACTTTCGACTACGCCGCGCCCCTGGGCCAGCGGCTGGACCATTTCCATGCGCCGACCACGCTGGCCGAACTCGCCGCCTTGCGCGAAGCCAAGCCGGGCGCACAGTTGCTCGCGGGTTCGACCGACGTCGGCCTGTGGGTCAACAAGCAGTTCCGCGATCTCGGCGACATCATCTCGGTGGGCGACGTGGCCGAGATGAAGGTGGTCGAGGAGCGCGGCGACGCGCTCTACATCGGCGCCGGCGCCTCGCTCGAGCTTGCCTTTCGCGCGCTGGCGCAGCGCGCGCCCAGCCTGACCGACGTCTGGCTTCGCTTCGCCTCGCCACCCATCCGCAATGCGGGGACCATGGGCGGCAACGTCGCCAACGGCTCGCCGATCGGCGATTCGCCGCCGGTGCTGATGGCGCTGGATGCCGAGATCGAACTGCGCCGCGGCGAACGCGTGCGCCGCATGCCGTTGCCGGACTTCTACGTCGACTATATGAAGAACCGGCTCGAGCCCGGCGAGTTCGTGCAGGGCATGTCGGTGCCGCTCGCGGCGCTCCGGCGGCAGGTCAGGGCCTACAAGATCAGCAAGCGCTTCGACTGCGACATCTCGGCCTTGTGCGGCGGCTTCTCGATCGCGCTCGACGGCGACGTGGTGAAGGAGGTGCGCCTCGCCTTCGGCGGCATGGCCGCCACGGTCAAGCGCGCCGCGCGCGCCGAGGCCGCGCTGACGGCCAAGCCCTGGACCCAGGCCAGCGTCAATGCCGCGAAGCTCGCGCTGGCGCAGGACTTCAAGCCGCTGACCGACATGCGCGCGAGCGCCGACTACCGCCTGCAGGTGGCGCAGAACCTGCTGCAGCGCCTGTGGCTGGAAACGCGCACCACCGACCCGCTGCCGGTGGAAGCCACCAGCGTCTGGAGCGTGATGCCCCATGCCGCCCTCGACGCCGTGCAAGGAGCCTGACATGAACAAACCCCTCGACCCCAGCCTGCTCCAGCCCGCGGAAGCCTTCGCGGACTACCTCACGAACGCGGCCGCCCGCATCGACGAGCGGGCCGAGGCCAAGGCGCACGACGACGGTGCGCGCGTGGGCATCAGCCGGCCGCACGAGTCGGCCCAGCTGCACGTGGCCGGCGAAGCGACCTACATCGACGACATCCCGGAACTCGCGGGCACGCTGCATTGCGCGCTCGGCCTTTCGCCCGCGGCCCACGGCCGCCTGAAGGCCATGAAGCTCGACGCGATCCGTGCGATGCCGGGCGTGGTGGCGGTGCTCACGGCGGCCGACATCCCGGGCAGCAACGACTGCGGCTCGATCGTCCACGACGACCCGATCCTCTGCAGCGGCGACATCCGCTACCTGGGGCAGCCGGTGTTCGCGGTGATCGCCGAGACGCGCGACGCCGCACGCCGCGCCGCCGCCCGCGCCGGCGACGCGCTCGAGATCGAGGCCGAGCCGCCGGTGCTGACGCCGCAGGACGCGCACGCCAGGGGCCAGTACGTGGTGCCGCCGATGCACCTGGTGCGCAGCACGAACGAGGGCGGCGCGCAGGCCGCGATCGCGAAGGCGCCGCACCGGCTCAAGGCCGAGCTCGACGTCGGCGGCCAGGAGCAGTTCTACCTCGAGGGCCAGATCAGCTACGCGATCCCGAAGGAGGGCGGCACGATGCACGTGTTCTGCTCGACCCAGCATCCGAGCGAGATGCAGCACCTGGTCGCGCACGCCCTGCATCTGCACGCGAACGAGGTCCAGGTCGAATGCCGGCGCATGGGCGGCGGCTTCGGCGGCAAGGAGTCGCAGTCGGCGCTGTTCGCCTGCGTGGCGGCGGTGGCGGCCAACAAGCTCAGGCGTCCGGTCAAGCTGCGGCTGGACCGCGACGACGACTTCATGATCACCGGTCGGCGCCACTGCTTCTGGTACGAGTACGAGGTCGGCTACGACGACGAGGGCCGCATCCTCGGCGCCGAGATCACGATGGTGTCGCGCGCCGGCCACTCGGCCGACCTGTCGGGCCCGGTGATGACCCGCGCGCTGTGCCACTTCGACAACGCCTACTGGCTGCCCGACGTGGCCATGCACGGCTTTTCGGGCAAGACCAACACGCAGAGCAACACCGCCTTCCGCGGCTTCGGCGGGCCGCAGGGCGCGATCGCGATCGAGAACATCCTCGACAGCGTGGCGCGCGAACTGGGCCGCGACCCGCTCGACGTGCGGCGCATCAATTTCTACGGCAAGGGCGAGAACAACGTCACGCCGTACGGCCAGCTGGTCAGCGACAACATCATCCACGAGCTGGTGGCCGATCTCGAAGCCACGAGCGGCTATCGCGCGCGGCGCGAGGAGATCGCGGCCTTCAACGCCAGGAGCCCGGTGCTCAAGCGCGGCATCGCACTGGCGCCGCTCAAGTTCGGCATCTCGTTCAACGTCAAGCACTTCAACCAGGCCGGTGCGCTGGTCCATGTCTACACCGACGGCTCGATCCTCGTGAACCACGGCGGCACCGAGATGGGGCAGGGCCTCAACACCAAGGTGGCACAGGTGGTCGCGCACGAACTCGGCGTCAGCTTCGAGAGCGTGCGGGTCACGGCGACCGACACGCAGAAGGTCGCCAACACCTCGGCGACCGCCGCGTCGACCGGCGCCGACCTCAACGGCAAGGCCGCGCAGGACGCCGCGCGCCAGATCCGCGAGCGCTTGGCCGCCTGCGCCGCGGCGCGCCACGGCGGCGACGCGTCGCAGGTGCGCTTCGCCAACGACAAGGTCGAGGTCAACGGCCGCACGCTGCCCTTCGCCACCGTGATCGGCGAGGCCTACCTCGACCGCGTGCAGCTCTGGTCGGACGGCTTCTACGCCACGCCGGGCCTCTCCTGGGACAAGGACCGGATGTTCGGCCGCCCGTTCTACTACTTCGCCTACGGCGCGGCGGTGAGCGAGGTGATCGTCGACACGCTGACCGGCGAATGGAAGCTGCTGCGCGCCGACATCCTGCACGACGCCGGCAAGTCGCTGAACCCGGCGGTCGACATCGGCCAGGTCGAAGGCGCCTTCATCCAGGGCATGGGCTGGCTCACGACCGAGGAGCTGGTCTGGCACCCGAAGACCGGCCTCCTGACCACCCACGCTCCCAGCACCTACAAGATCCCGACCGCCAACGACTGCCCGCCGGTGTTCAACGTGCGGCTGTTCGAGGGCCAGAACTTCGAGGACTCGATCCACCGCAGCAAGGCGGTCGGCGAGCCGCCGCTCCTGCTGCCGTTCTCGGTCTTCTTCGCGATTCGCGACGCGGTGTCGGCGGTGGGCGGCCACCGGGCCGATCCGCCGCTGCGCGCGCCGGCCACCAGCGAAGCGATCCTGAAGGCGATCACCGCGGTGCAGCAGGCTGCCGCCTGAGGGCCTTTCCATGTGAATGCAGCGCTGTATAACTGCCCGCACATTCCAGACCACGGCGGGCAGACATGAGAGACCAAGCGCTTCTCGACAAGATCGATCTTCACCTCATCCGGGTTCTACACACCGTGCTGACCGACCGCAGCGTCTCGCGTGCCGCCATCCGATTGGGGATGTACCAGCCCGCCGTCTCCGCCGCCCTCAAGCGGCTGCGAGAGCTTTCGGGCGACCCGCTGCTGGTGCGCTCGGGCTCGGGCATGGTGCCGACCGATGCCGGGCTGCGCATGATCGAACCGGCGGCCGCCATCCTGCGCTCGGCCGAGGTGCTGTTCAGCGACGCCCGCGGCTTCGATCCGCAGACCGCGGCGACCACCTTCCGCATCGCCGCCAGCGACTACCTGGACCCGCAGTTCCTGCCGATGCTGGTGGCGCAGATCAAGAGCCAGGCGCCGCTGTGCCACATCGAGATCCATCCGCTGTCGTCCGATTCGGACTATCACTCGCACCTGTCGCTCGGGCAGGTCGACCTGGTGATCGGCAACTGGCTCAAGCCACCGGAAGACCTGCACATGGCGCGCCTCTTCGGCGACGAGATCGTCTCGCTGGTCAACAAGGACCATCCGGCGGTGCGCCGCGGCTGGGACCTGGAAAGCTGGCTCGCGGCCGAGCACATCGCGCCGACGCCGCTGCATCCCGGGGCGCGCGGGATCATCGACCAGATGCTCGACGAGATGGGGCGGCAGCGCAACATCATGGCGCGCTGCGCCCACTTCGGGCTGATCCCGGACATGGTGGCCTCGAGCCTGCTGGTGCTCACCACCGGCCGCCAGTACTGCGAGCGCTTCCTCGACCGGCTGCCGGTCGCGGTCCTCGACTGCCCGGTGCCGCTGCCGCGCCTCATGTACTACCAGCTGTGGCACGAGCGCACCCATTCGTCGAGTTCGGCGCGCTGGCTGCGCGAGCGCACCAAGTCGGTGGCGGCCTCGCTGCGCCCGCCGCCGGCCGCCACCGGACCTGACTAGACCGATTCGTTTGTCGCGCCGGCGTCGCGACCCCTGCAGAAACGCCACGGGCCCCAAGAAATGAGACGGAGACAACAGCGATGAACCGGACAGAACAAGCGCTCGAGCTCGATGAGCGCGCCACCACCACGCCGCAGCCTTCCGCGGGCGGCTGGGCCGAGCGGATATTCAAGCTCAGGGAGCACGACACCACGGTGCGCACCGAACTGGTGGCGGGCCTCACCACCTTCCTGACGATGGCCTACATCATCTTCGTCAACCCGTCGATCCTCGGCGACGCGGGGATGCCGAAGGACGCGGTGTTCGTCGCCACCTGCCTGATCGCCGCCCTGGGCACCGGCATCATGGCGCTGTACGCCAACTACCCGATCGCGCTGGCGCCGGGCATGGGGCTCAACGCCTATTTCGCCTACGTGGTGGTGCTGCAGATGGGCTTCACCTGGCAGGCGGCGCTGGGGGCGGTGTTCGTCTCGGGCTGCCTGTTCCTGCTGGTCACGGTGTTCAAGCTGCGCGAGCTGATCATCCGCGGCATCCCGCATTCGATCCGGGTGGCGATCACGGTCGGCATCGGCCTCTTCCTCGCGATCATCGCGCTCAAGAGCGCCGGCATCGTGGCGCCGTCCAAGGCGACCTACGTCACGCTCGGCGACCTGCACACGCCCGAGGTGGTGCTGGCGACCCTGGGCTTCTTCCTGATCGTGGTGCTCGACCGGCTCAAGGTGCCGGGCGCGATCCTGATCGGCATCATCGCCGTCACCGTGGCTTCCTTCTTCTTCGCCGGCAACGTCTTCCACGGCATCTTCGCGCCGCCGCCCTCGATCGCGCCGACCTTCCTGCAGCTCGACATCAAGGCGGCGCTGTCGGGCGGCATCCTCAACGTGATCCTGGTGTTCTTCCTGGTCGAGCTGTTCGACGCCACCGGCACGCTGATGGGCGTGGCACGGCGCGCCGGCCTGCTGGTGCCGGCCAAGATGGACCGCCTCAACAAGGCGCTCTTGGCCGACAGCGGCGCGATCTTCGCGGGTTCGCTGCTGGGCACCTCCAGCACCACGGCCTACGTCGAAAGCGCGGCCGGCGTGCAGGCCGGCGGCCGCACCGGCCTCACGGCGCTCACGGTGGCGGTGCTGTTCCTGGCCGCGCTGGTGATCTCGCCCCTGGCCGGCGCGGTGCCGGCCTATGCGACGGCGCCGGCGCTGTTCTTCGTGGCCTGTTTGATGCTTAGGGAACTGACCGAACTCGATTGGGACGACACGACCGAGGTGGTTCCGGCGGCCGTGACGGCGCTGACCATGCCCTTCACCTATTCGATCGCCAACGGCCTGGCGTTCGGCTTCATCACCTATGCGGTGCTCAAGCTGTTCACCGGCCAGGCCAGGAAAGTCCACTGGATGGTCTGGCTGATCGGCGGCGTGTTCCTGTTCAAGTTCATCTATATCGGCGGACACTGACGACAATGCGTCGCTAAAACCCAAAGGCCAGGCACAGGCATGACAATCCACAGACTCCAGCTCGCGCACATCACGAAGCGCTATCCCGCGGTGGTCGCCAACAGCGATGTCTCGCTGACGGTGGCGCCCGGCGAAACCCACGCGGTCCTCGGCGAGAACGGCGCCGGCAAGTCCACGCTCATGAAGATCATCTACGGCTCGGTGAAGCCCGATGAAGGCAGCGTGATGTTCAACGGCCAGCCGGTCAACGTGCGCAACCCGCAGGAGGCGAGGGCGCTCGGCATCAGCATGGTGTTCCAGCATTTCAGCCTGTTCGACACCCTGACCGTGGCCGAGAACGTCTGGCTCGGCCTGGACAAGAGCCTGGCGCTGGCCGAGGTGGTGCGCCGCGTCCAGGCCAAGGCCGGCGAATACGGGCTGGACATCGACCCCTCGCGGCCGGTCCATACGCTGTCGGTCGGCGAAATGCAGCGGGTCGAGATCATCCGCGCGCTGCTGACCGACCCCAAGCTCCTGATCCTCGACGAGCCGACTTCGGTGCTGACGCCGCAGGCGGTGCAGAAGCTGTTCGTCGTGCTCAAGAAGCTGGCCTCCGAAGGCTGCAGCATCCTCTACATCAGCCACAAGCTGCACGAGATCCGCGAGCTGTGCACCGCCTGCACGGTGCTGCGCGGCGGCAAGGTCACGGGCGTGTGCAACCCGCAGAACGAATCCAACGAGTCGCTGTCGCGGCTGATGATCGGCGCCGAGCCGCCGCCCCTGCAGCACCGGCCGGTGCATGCGGGCGCGGTGGCGCTGCAGGTCAAGGCCCTGAGCCTGGCGCGCGAGGACCAGTTCGGCGTCGACCTCGACGGCATTTCGCTCGACGTCCGGGCCGGCGAGGTGGTGGGCATCGCGGGCGTCTCGGGCAACGGCCAGAAGGAGTTGCTCTATGCGCTCTCGGGCGAGGACACGCGGGCCGAGGCCCGCATGATCGAGGTCTTCGGCCAGCCGGCGGCGCACTTCCGGCCGCGCCGCCGACGGGCGCTGGGCCTGCATTTCGTGCCCGAGGAAAGGCTGGGCCGCGGCGCCGTGCCGACCCTGGCCCTGGCGCAGAACATGCTGCTGACGCGCAGCAACGCGGTCGGCCGCGGCGGCTGGATCCGCACCCGCGCGCTGCAGCAGCACGCGAGCGACATCATCCAGCGCTTCAACGTCAAGGCCGGCGGGCCGGGCGCGGCGGCGCGCTCGCTGTCGGGCGGCAACCTGCAGAAATTCATCGTCGGGCGCGAGATCGACGCCAATCCGAAGATCTTCATCGTCTCGCAGCCGACCTGGGGCGTGGACGTGGGCGCCGCGGCGCTGATCCGCGGCGAGATCCTGGCGCTGCGCGACGCCGGCTGCGCGGTGCTGGTGGTGAGCGAGGAGCTCGACGAGCTGTTCGAGATCAGCGACCGGCTCTACGTGATCGCCAAGGGGCGGCTCTCGCCCTCGATCGCCCGGGCCGCCGCCACGGTGCCGCAGATCGGCGAGTGGATGAGCGGACTCTGGGACAAGTCGCAGCATGCCGCCACGGCGGCGACGGAGGTGGCCCATGCTTAAGCTCGAACCCCGCCCGCAGCTGTCGCGCTTCTGGAGCTATGGCTCGCCGATCCTGGCGCTCCTGATCACGGTGCTGATCGGCATGGTGCTGTTCGCCCTGCTCGGCAAGGACCCGGTCAGGGGCCTCGCCGTGTTTTTTTGGGAGCCGATCAAGAGCGGCTATGCGCTGGGCGAGCTGATGGTCAAGGCGACGCCGCTCTTGATCATCGCGCTCGGCCTCGCGGTGTGCTTCCGCTCCAATGTCTGGAACATCGGCGCCGAGGGGCAGTTCGTGTTCGGCGCCATCGCCGCCGGCGGCGTCGCGCTGCTGGCCGACAAGACCACCGGCTCCTGGATCGTGGCCGCGATCCTGGCCGCGGGCATCCTGGGCGGCATGGTGTGGGCCGGCATCGTGGCCTTCCTGCGCGACAAGTTCAATGCCAACGAGATTCTCGTGAGCCTGATGCTGGTCTACGTGGCGGTGCTGCTGCTGGGCTACATGGTCTACGGGCCCTGGAAGGACCCGCAGGGCTACAACTTCCCGCAGACCAAGACCTTCGAGGCGGTGACGCAGATCCCGCGGCTCCTGAAGGGCTCGCGCGTGAGCATCGGGCTCCTGATCGCGCTGGCCGGCTCGGCGGCGCTGTGGATCTTCCTGTTCCGCACCCGCGCCGGCTTCGCCCAGCAGGTCGGCGGGCTGGCGCCGGCGGCCGCGCGCTACGCGGGCTTCTCGGCCCGGCGCGCGGTCTGGATCGCGCTCCTGACCTCGGGCGGCGCGGCCGGCCTTGCGGGTGCGCTCGAAGTGGCGGGCCCGATCGGCCAACTCACGCCCTACGTGCCGGCGGGCTACGGCTTCGCCGCCATCATCGTGGCTTTCGTCGGCCGGCTGCATCCGGTCGGCATGATCTTCTCGGCGATTCTCATGAGCATGTTCTACATCGGCGGCGAACTCGCCCAGTCGCGGCTCGGGCTGCCGAAATCGCTTACCGGCGTGTTCCAGGGCCTGCTGCTGTTCACGCTGCTGGCCTGCGACACGTTGATCGCGTACCGCATCAGCCGCAAGTCGGCGCCCAAGACCGTCGCCGCGACGGCGAGCGGCACCGGCTCGCTGCAGGCCAGCACGCCGTTGACCGCGCCCGTCGCCCGTCCCACCGAAGGAGCCGCATGATGGAATCCTACGCACTCCTCCTCGGCTCCACGCTCAGCGCCGGCACGGTCCTGGCCATCGCCGCCCTGGGCCTGCTGATCAACGAAAAGGCCGGCATCGTGAACCTCGGCGCCGAGGGCATGATGCTGTGCGCCGCGATCGCGGGCTTCGCCACCGTGGTGGTCACGCGCAGCACCTGGCTCGGCTTTCTGGCCGGCATGGCGGCCGGGGCGCTGCTGGCGGCCTTCTTCGGCGTGCTGGTGATCTGGCTCAACACCAACCAGTACGCCACCGGGCTGGCGCTGAGCCTGTTCGGCGTCGGCTTCTCGGCCTTCGCGGGCATCAATTTCGTGCAGGCCAAGCTGCCCGAAAGCGTGTCGTACGCGCTGCCGGTGCTGGGCGATATCCCGCTGGTCGGGTCAGCCCTGTTCCGCCATCACCCGCTGGTGTACTTCGCGGTGCTGCTGACGATCGGGCTGATCTGGTTCCTCTACCGGACCCGCGCCGGCCTGGTGCTGCGCTCGGTCGGCGAGTCGCCGGAATCCTCGCACGCGCTGGGCTACCCGGTGCGCCGCATCCGCTTCCTGGCGGTGATCGCCGGCGGCGCGCTGTGCGGGCTCGCGGGCGCCTACCTGTCGACGGTCTACACGCCGCTGTGGGTCGAGGGCATGGTCGCCGGCCGCGGCTGGATCGCGCTGGCGCTGACCACCTTCGCGACCTGGCGGCCGGTGCGGGTGCTGCTCGGCGCCTACCTGTTCGGCGGCGTCTCGATGCTGGGCTTCCACCTGCAGAGCACCGGCGTCAACATCCCGAGCCAGTTCCTCAGCATGCTGACCTACATCGCGCCGATCGTGGTGCTGGCGCTGATCTCGCGCAACCCGGCGTTCATCCGCGTCAACATGCCGGCCTCCATAGGAAAACCGTTCTACCCCGGCTCATAATCGCGTGTCGTTTTGTTTCTCCGTCAACCTGTCCTTCGAGGATTTCTAACAATGAATGATCTGAACAAGCGTTCCCTGCTCAAGCTGGCCGCCGTCACGGCGGTCGCTTCGGCCGCCCTCATCGGCTGCGGCAAGAAGGAAGAAGCAGCCGCGCCGGCCGCCGCACCCGCGGCCCCGGCGCCGAGCGCTGCGGCACCCGCGCCGGCGGCACCGCTGAACATCGCTTTCGCCTATGTCGGCCCGGTCGGCGACGGCGGCTGGTCGTTCGCACACGACAACGCCCGCAAGGCGGTCGAAAAGGAATTCGGCGACAAGATCAAGACCACCTTCGTCGAGAGCGTGCCCGAGAGCGCCGATGCCGAACGCGTGTTCCGCGACATGGTCAGCCAGGGCAACAAGCTGATCTTCGGCACCACCTTCGGCTACATGGAGCCGATGCTGAAAGTCGCGGCGGACAACAAGGAAGTCAAGTTCGAGCATGCCACCGGCTACAAGACGGCCGAGAACATGCGCACCTACGACAGCCGCACGTACGAGGGTGCCTACATGGCCGGCGTCATCGCCGGCTCGATGACCAAGAGCAACACACTGGGCGTGGTCGGCTCGGTGCCGATCCCCGAAGTGCTGCGCAACATCAACAGCTTCACGCTGGGCGCGCAGTCGGTCAATCCGAAGGTCACGACCAAGGTGGTGTGGGTCAACGAGTGGTTCAGCCCGCCGAAGGAGACCGAGGCCGCCACCGCGCTGATCAACGGCGGCGCCGACGTGCTGTTCCAGAACACCGATTCGCCGGCCGTGCTCAAGACCGCGCAGGAAAAGGGCAAGCGCGCCTTCGGTTGGGATTCCGACATGACCGCCTACGGCCCCAAGGCCCACCTGGGCTCGGCCGTGATCAACTGGGCGCCGTACTACACCAAGGCGGTGCAGGAAATGCTCGACGGCAAGTGGACCACGGGCCAGACCTGGTGGGGCGTGAAGGAAGGCGCGATCGACCTGGTGTCGATTGCCGAGGACGTTCCGGCCGAGACCAAGGCCAAGGTCGAGGAAGTCAAGAAGGGCCTGAAGGACGGCAGCTTCTCGATCTGGAAGGGCCCGATCGTCGACCAGGACGGCAAGGAAGTGGTGGCCGCCGGTGCGGTGGCCGACGACAAGTTCCTGAGCGGCGTCAACTTCTACGTCAAGGGCGTCGAAGGCAAGGTGCCGGGCGGCGAGAAGAAGTAATCGAAGGCCCCGGATTCCGGTGCGAAGGGTTGTCCTTGGGGCAACCCTTTTTCGTTTGAGGTTCCACGATGATTGAAAGACGACTCTGGCATCCGGTGGTGCTGGCGGACCAGGTGCGGGACGCGCCGCTGGCCGTGCGGCTGCTCGGCGAAGACCTGGTGCTGTGGCGCGACGAGGCGTCGGCCGTCCACGCCTGGGCGGACCGCTGTCCGCACCGCGGCGCGCAGCTTTCGCTGGGCCGCGTGGTGGCCTGCGAAGGCGGCGCGACCCTGGAGTGCCCCTACCACGGCTGGCGCTTCGAGGCCGGCGGCCGCTGCACCCGGGTGCCGGCGCTGCCGGACTTCGTGCCGCCGGCCACGCATCGCACCACCGTCCACGAGGCGCGTGAAGCGCACGGGCTGGTGTGGGTCCGGCTCGAGGCGGCGGAGGCGGGCGACGAAGCGCCACCGGCTTTCGCCGCGGAGGCCGACCCGCGCCTGCGCAAGCTCAACTGCGGCCCCTACGAGGTCGAAACCAGCGCACCGCGGCTGGTGGAGAATTTCCTCGACATGGCGCACTTCGGCTTCGTCCACGAGGGCTGGCTCGGCGCCCGCGAGATGGCGGCGATCGACGACTACCGGGTCGAGCCGACGCCGCGAGGCCTGCTCGCGACCGGCTGCAAGGCCTGGCAGCCGCAGTCGACGGTCCATTCGACCGCGCCGGCGCAGGTCGAGTACAGCTACGAGGTCATGGACCCCTATGCCGCGGTGCTGACCAAGGTGCCCGAGGCCGCGAGCGTCGGCATCGACGGCTACCGCGAAGCGATCGCGCTCTACATCTGCCCGGTCGACCCCGAGCGCAGCCGGGTCTGGTTCCGCTTCGCGACCGCCGACTTCGAGCGCGACGACGCGGCGCTGCGGGCCTTCCAGGACACGATCTTCCTGCAGGACAAGCCGGTGCTCGAATCGCAGCGGCCGCGCCGCCTGCCGCTGGACCTGCGGGCCGAGCTTCACACGGTGGCCGACAAGGCCTCTTCCCTCTACCGCCGCCACCTGAAGACGCGCGGCATCACCTTCGGAGTCTGCTGATGAACCCGCCCCGCCACACCGTTCCCGATATCGCCGCCGAACGCCTGCCCGCGCTGCTGCGTGCCATGCCCAAGGCCGAGCTGCACATCCACATCGAGGGTTCGCTCGAGCCCGAGCTGATCTTCGCGCTGGCGCAGCGCAACGGCGTCGCCATTCCCTATGCGAGCGTGGAGGACCTGCGCGCCGCCTATGCCTTCACCAACCTGCAGACCTTTCTCGACATCTACTACGCCGGCGCCAGCGTGCTGCTGAAGGAGCAGGATTTCTACGACATGGCCTGGGCCTACCTGGAGCGCGCGGCGGCCGACAACGTGCTGCGCACCGAAATGTTCTTCGACCCGCAGACCCACACCGAGCGTGGCGTCGCGATGCAGACCGTGATCGACGGCCTGCACCGCGCCTGTGTCGACGCCAAGGCGAAGCTCGGCGTCGATGCGGCGCTGATCCTGTGCTTCCTGCGCCACCTGAGCGAGGAGGAGGCCTTCGCCACGCTCGAACAAGCGCTGCCGTTTCGCGACCGCTTCATCGGCGTCGGACTCGATTCGAGCGAACTGGGCCATCCGCCCGAGAAGTTCGCGCGCGTGTTCGCGCGCTGCCGCGAGCTCGGCTTCCACCTGGTCGCGCACGCGGGCGAGGAGGGGCCGCCGGCCTACGTGTGGAGCGCGCTCGACGTGCTCAAGGTCGAGCGCATCGACCACGGCGTGCAGAGCACCAAGGACCCGGCGCTGATGAAGCGGCTGGCGCAGGACCGCATTCCGCTGACCGTGTGCCCGCTGTCGAACCTGAAGCTCTGCGTATTCCCCGACCTGCGCCAGCACAACCTGCGGGCGCTGCTCGATGGCGGCCTGGTCGCCACGGTGAACTCGGACGACCCGGCCTACTTCGGCGGCTACCTGAACCAGAACTTCGTCGAGACCTTCGCCGCCACCGGCCTCACGGCGCAGCACGCCTGGCAGCTCGCGGCCAACAGCTTCGAGGGCAGCTTCGTCGACGCCGCCGCGAAGCGGGCCTATGCCGACAAGCTCGACGCGGT
Source organism: Variovorax sp. M-6 (assembly GCF_052114385.1). Classification (NCBI taxonomy): domain Bacteria; kingdom Pseudomonadati; phylum Pseudomonadota; class Betaproteobacteria; order Burkholderiales; family Comamonadaceae; genus Variovorax; species Variovorax sp. M-6. The sequence continues at coordinate 100,867 of NZ_JBFREQ010000021.1, forward strand.
GTTCGCCTCGTTCGCCTGAGCTCAGCGCCGCAGGCGCAAGTAGCGAAGCATCACGTCCGCCATCGTGCCGGCGCGCTGCAGCACGGGCTCGAACAGCGCGTTGTAGACGCCGGTGCCGATCACCGAGCCGAGCGCGATCGCCACGATCGAGAACAGCGTCGCGACGAAGTTCTCGACCCCCGCGAGCCGGTCGTTGACGACCAGTTCCGCCATGCCGATCAGGCCCAGCGAGCCGGGGACCAGCAGCCACAGCGCGGGCGTGAAGGTCACCATGGACGGCGGTCCGCCCAGGCGGTACTGGACCATGTAGGAGGCCGGCGTGATCAGCAGCGCGGCGAAGAAGCCGCTCATGTAGCCGCCGAAGGCCGCATTGCCGACCAGTTGGCCGGCCTGCGCGACGCACAGCAGCGCCAGCAGCCAGGGCAGGGTGCTCAGGCGGGCCGAGTAGTGCAGCGTGTGGCCGATGCCGAACAGGAACACGCCGAGCCACGGCGCCCAGGCACGGACGGCGGCGTCGGCCACCGGCACGAACAGCGTGTCGGGCGGCAGGCCGATGATCGAAGCGGCCGCCAGCATGCCGAGCACCAGGAACACCAGCTGCAGCAGGCCGGACACGAGGCGGGTACCCCCCGACACCACGTCCCCATAGGCCAGCTCGATGGTGGCGATGGCGAGCGTGCCGCCGGGCAGGAAGGTGACCAGCGAGGCCACCAGCACGTAGATCGGGCTGGCCGCGAAGCCGTGGCGGGCGGCCAGCAGCGACACCAGCGTCACCACGAAGGCCGCCACCGTGGGCAGCAGCGTGGTGATGACGCCGCGGTCGCGCGCCAGCACCTTGAGCACGCCGACCACCAGGCCGAAAAAGGCCGCCGCACCCACCACGTCGGCCGAGGGCCGCAGCACCAGCGCGATGCCCACCGTCACCAGCACATGGCCGAGCACCCCCCATGCGAGGCCGAGCCGTGGCTGCATCGCGAGAATGGCGTTGATGCGCTTGAGTCCCTCGGCGGGATCGATGGGCGCCCGCTCGGCATCGCGCGCCAGCTCGTAGGCGGCCTCGATCTGGTCGAATCGCAGCACCAGGCCCTGCTCGGCGGTGAATTCGATCTGCTGCACCTCTTCGTCGGCGAAGTTCACGAACACCACGGTGGGCAGCGCCAGCGCGTTGAAGTGGTCGACCTGGCAGGTCTGCGCCACGCGCCGCAGGCTGGTCTCGACCACGCCTGCCGGGGCCCCGGTGGCCAGCAGCAGGTGGCCCAGGCGCAGCAGGAAGCGCAGCAGCCGCCGGCGCTCGCGCAGCTGGCGCTCGGCATCGGCCGGCGAGACCGCGGCGACCGCTTCGGCGGCGCCCGGCAGCGTGGCGTCTATCGCCATGCGACCTGCTTGCGGGATCTGTCCGATCGGAGTGATCGCTGCATGAGTGCCCATCCTTGGTGCCCGCATTCTGCCGCGCCATGGCGTGGCCGACGCTGCGGGTAAAATCACCGCCGGCGCTGCTGCCCCGCAGCGTCTCTTTCATTCTGGGGCCATGTAGAGGAACACCATGTACAAAAACCTCGCAGCCGCGCTTGCGGCCGCCTGCTTTTTATCGCCTTCTTTTTCCCAACCCGCGCCGGCGGCCGATCCATTGCAGATCGGCTTCGTCTACGTCGCGCCGGTGACCGACGCCGGCTGGGTCCGCCAGCACGAGGACGGCCGCAAGGCGGTCGAGGCCGCGCTCGGCGCCAAGGTGAAGACCACCTATGTCGAGAACGTCGCCGAGGGCGCCGACGCCGAGCGCGTGATCCGCGACCTGGCGCGCCAGGGCCACAAGCTGATCTTCACCTCCAGCTTCGGCTACATGGAGCCGACGCTCAAGGTGGCGCGCGACTTCCCCGACGTGAAGTTCGAGTCGATCACCGGCTACAAGACCGCGCCCAACGTGGCGATCGCCAACGCGCGCTACTACGAGGGCCGCTACCTGGCCGGCGTCGCCGCCGGGCGCCTGACGAAGACCCACGTCGCGGGCTACGTCGCCGGCTTCCCGATCCCCGAGGTGCTGCAGGGCATCAACGCCTTCGCGCTCGGCATGCGCTCGGTCGATCCGAAGGCGCAGGTCAAGGTCGTGTGGCTCGACGCCTGGGTCGATCCGCCGAAGGAGCGCGACGCCGCGATGACCCTGTTCAACCAGGACGTCGACGTGATCGCCTTCCACACCGGTTCGACCGCGGTCATGGCCGCGGCGCAGGAGCGCGGCAAGATGGCCGTGGCCTACCACTCCGACATGCGCAAGGTCGCCCCCGATGCGCAGATCGTCGCCGTCACCCACCAGTGGGGTGGCTACTACACCGAGCGCGCCCGCGCGGTCCTCGACGGCAGCTGGAAGAGCGGCAGCGTCTGGGGCGGCGTCAAGGAGGGGATGATCCGGGTCGGCGATTTCGGCCCCAAGGTGCCGAAGCCGGTGCAGGACGAGGTGCTCGCGCGCCAGCAGGACATCGCGGCCGGTCGGCTGCAGCCCTTCCGCGCCGCGGCCGACGTGCGCGACAACGAGGGCCGGGTGGTGATCGCCAAGGGCCAGAGCCTGAGCGACGAGCAGATCCTTAACATGAACTGGCTGGTTGAAGGCGTGCAAGGCAGGGTCGCGCGCCGGACGCCCTGAGCCTCGGCCTCAGCCTAGCCGATCCATCACGAAGTCCACGAAAGAGCGCAGCTTGGCGCTCGGCCGTGCCTCGGGCAGCCGGACGACGTACACGTCGCTCGTGGGCAGCTCCCAGTCCGGCAGCAGTTGCACGACCTGGCCCGCTGCCAGCGCCGGGGCGAGCAGCGGATCGGCCTGCACGATCACGCCGACGCCCTGGATGGCCGCGGTGAGCAGCGCCTGTCCGTTGTTGCTCACCAGCGGGCCGTTGACCCGGACGTGCACGGTCTGGCCCTCGCGCGTGAAGCGCCATGCATGCGCCGGGCCCCAGGCCGCGAAGGACAGCAGCGGCAAGGCTTCCAGCGCCGAAGGATGATCCGGCGCCCCGTGGCGGGCGACGAAGCCCGGGCTCGCGACCGCGAACATGCGCGAGCGCGCCAGCGGGCGTGCAACCAAGCCGTCTGCCACCGGAGCGCCCGAGCGCACGCCGCAATCGAAGCCTTCCTCCGCCAGGTCGACCACCCGGTCGTTGAGATTGAGCTCCACCCGCACCTGCGGATAGGCCGCCATGTAGTCGCCGACGACCGGCATCAGCCGGTGCGCGCCGTAGGCCACGGGCGCCGTGACCCGCAGCGTGCCCTGCGGCACCGCGCGCAGCGATTCGGCCACCCCGTCGGCGGTGTGCACGCTGGCGAGCACGTCGCGGCAGCGCTCCAGGTAGGCCGCGCCGATCTCGGTCAGCCGGTGGCGGCGCGTGCTGCGCTCGAGCAGGCGCGCGCCGAGCCGGGTTTCGAGGGCGTGGATGTGCTTGCCGACCATCACCGCCGAGAGGCCCAGCGCCTGCGCGGCGCCCGCGAAGCTGCCGGCATCGACGGCGGCAACGAAGACTTCCATGGCGCGCAGTTTGTCCATATTCAGAACTTCAAGTTTCGAATGGGCAAAGCTTAAGCCTATTTATCAAATAGATTCTTCGTAAAACAATGGCGGTCATCTCATTGATCTGGAGTTCCCCATGAAGATTCTTCTTGTCGGCGCGAGCGGCGCCGTCGGCCGCGCGGTCGCGTCGGCCCTGGCGCCCCGGCACGAGGTCATCGGCGCCGGCCGGCAGCATGGCGACCACCCGGTCGACATCACGAGCGATGCCAGCGTGGCGGCGCTGTTCGACGCCGTCGGCCCGCTCGATGCGATCGTCTCGGCCGCGGGCGGCGTTTTCTTCGGGCCACTGGAGGCGATGCGTCCGGCCGATTTCAACCTCGGCCTGCAGGACAAGCTGCTTGGCCAGGTGCGGCTGGCGCTGCTCGGCCAGCGGGCGCTGCGCGACGGCGGCTCGATCACGCTGACCACCGGCATCGTGTCCGACGAGCCGATCCGCCAGGGCGCCAACGCGGCCGCGGTCAACGCGGCGGTCGAAGGCTTCGTGCGCGCGGCCGCCATCGAGTTGCCGCGCGGCCTGCGCATCAATGCGGTCAGTCCGACGGTGCTGACCGAATCGCTGGCGGACTACGGTGCCTTCTTTCCCGGCTTCGAATCGGTGCCTGCCGCGCGCGCGGCCCTGGCCTACGTCCGCAGCGTCGAGGGGGCGCAGACCGGGCGCGTCTACCGGGTCTGGCAGTGAGGTCCGCGCGGCTCAGTCCACGAAGCCGCTGGCGCGATGGAAGTAGGCGGCGTCGGTGGGAAGGCCCTTGACCCGCACCGCCGGCTGTCCCGCATAGACCGCGAATTCCTCGGTGTGGACCTTGTTGAGCACGGAGCCCGCGCCGAGCACCGATCGGTCGGGCAGCGCCGCGCCGCCGAGGACCGTGACGCGCGTTCCGACCAGGCAGTAGGCGCCGATGCGGATCGGCTTGCAGTCCTGCCGGCCGTCGACCACGTGGATGCCGTGCGTGATGAGCTGCGAGTGGTAGCCCGCGATGGTCGTGAAGGCGCCGATCTCGACCTTGTCGGTGCAGTCGATGATGTGCGACTTGGTGATCGCGGCGTGCTCGCCGAGCAGCAGCGCCGGATCCCGCTGCGTCCGGTGCCTGAAATGCCCGCCCGCGAGCGCGTGCCCGGTGATCCAGTTGGAGCGCTCGATGATGGAATGCGCGCCGCACTCCAGCCGTTCCAGGTGGATGGCGACGTTCAGGTGGCCGATGTAGGCGCCTTCCCCCATGACCAGCCGGCCCGGAAAGATGTAGGACAGTCCGATGCGGGCGCCGTCCGCGATCTGGTAGCCCCAGAAGCGGCGCAGCAGCCAGCGCTTCAGCACCCAGGGAAGGAACACCACGCCGAGCGACAGCAGCCGCTTCACGGCTGCCGTCCGCGTTCTTCGATCGCGCGCCGGTAGGCGGCCACGTTGGCGGCGGCCATCTGCGCCGGGGCGTAGAGCGCGGCGTTGGCGAGCCCCTGGCGGCGCATCTCTTCCAGGCGCGGGCCCGCGCGCTCGATCGCGGCGGCCATGGCGGCGGGATCCTTGGGGTCCATGTAGACGGCGCCGTCGCCGCCGATCTCGTTCATCGGCGCGAGATCGGAGGTGAACACCGGGCAGCCGCACGCCTGGGCCTCGATCACGGGCCACCCGAAGCCTTCCTGAAGCGAAGGAAAGAGCAATGCCGTCGCGCTGGCATAGACCGCCCGCAGTTGCTGGTGGGAGACGCCCTGTACGGCCATGACGCGGTCCGCGACGCCATGCTGGCGCGCCAGTTCGACCAGTTCGGGCCCGGGCTCGGGTCCGACGAAGACCAGCCGCTCGACCATGGCGGGCCGGCCCTCGGCGGCGGCGCGCTGCCGCAGCGCGATGAAGGTCTCCAGAACCCTTCGGCGGTTCTTGCGAGGCAGTTCCAGGCCGACGTGGAGCAGGAAGGGTTCCCCGGCGGGGATTCCCAGGCTTGCGACCAGCGGCTGCGCCTCCTCGAGGGGCACCGGAGAAAAATCGTCGTTGAGTCCGTGGCGCGCGGTCGTCACTCTCGACTCCCGGACCACGCTCAGGGCGATGAGTTCGCGCCGGGTCAGGTCCGAGGCGCAGGCCACCACGTCGGCGCGCGCGAGTCCCTTGACGATCAGGCGCTGGAACAGCCGGCCGCTCCAGCCGACGTTCCAGCCTTCGACCATCCCCTGGGCGGCCTGCACCGCGATCACGTCGTGGCAGCTGATGACATTGGGCTTGCCGTCGACCCACGGGATGTACATCGCGTTGGAATGGTCGGTCACATGGACGACGTCGGCCCAGCGCGCCTGCCGCGCCAGCGACGGGATGAAGAGAATGAACTTGTCGACGTAGCCGAACCACTTGCGCCAGCGCCACGAGCTGGCAAAGCGCTGCACGCGCGGGGGCGGGGCGACCACGCGGACTTCGCAGCCGAGGCGGGGAAGCTCGCGTTCGAGCACACGCCGGAAGGCGAGCATGCTGGTCTGGGCGTCGGGTTCGTAGTTCGCGACGAGAAGCACTTTCATCGTTCTTGGGGGTCGCTGGCGTCGCGAGCAGTCATCCTGTAAGAAAAAGGGTTGCGGGATTATGTTCGACCGTCGACCGGATCGACGCCGACAGTCGCGCGGGCAGTCGACCTCTTTGTGACATATAGCCTCCATACGAGCAAGCACATTGCATCCCGGCGTTGCCGCCTTACCCTCGGGGCCATGCAAGCCTACCGCGCCTCTCTTTTGCGATTCGACGCCGCCGGCCAGCCGGTTTTCGACACCGACGGCCTGCTGGTCGTCGGCCCCGACGCCCAGGGCCGCCAGCGGGTGCTGGACGCCGGTGCCTTTGGCGACGTCGTGGCCCGCCATCCCGCCGTGCCGGTCACCCACTGGCCGGGCCGGATCCTGGCGCCGGGTTTCGTCGACATGCACATCCATTTTCCGCAGACCGACATCATCGGCGCGCCCGCCGACGGACTGCTGCCCTGGCTCGAGAACTACACCTTCCCGGCCGAGAGCCGGTTCGCCGACCCGGTCCATTCGGCCGAGGTGGCGGAGGTGTTCTTCGACGAACTGCTGCGCAATGGCGTCACCACCTCGCTGACCTTCGCGACCTCGCACCCGCAGTCGGTCCAGGCCTTCTTCGAGGCGGCCCGACGGCGGCAACTGCGCATGATCTCCGGAAAGGTGCTGCAGGATCGCCATTCACCGGACGGCGTCCGCGACGAAACCGAGCAGAGCCTGATCGACACCGAGGCGCTGATCCGCCAATGGCACAACCAGGACCGCCTGGGCTACGCCATCACCCCGCGCTTCGCCCCCACCAGCACCGACGCGCAGCTGCGCGGCGCGGGCGAACTGGCCGCGAAATATCCCGACACCTGGGTCCATTCGCACGTGGCCGAGAACAAGGACGAGATCAAGTGGGCGCGCGAGCTGTTCCCGAAGGCCCGCTCGTACCTCGACGTCTACGCGGGCTTCGGCCTGATGCGCGAGCGAGCCGTCTACGCCCACTGCATCCATTTCGACGACGACGACCGCCGCCTGATGCGCGAGACCGGCACCGCCTCGGCCGTCAGCCCGACCAGCAACCTGTTCCTCGGCAGCGGCTTCTTCGACTTCGAGGGGGCCGACCGCATCGGCTACCGCTACGGCCTGGCCAGCGACGTCGGCGGCGGCACCAGCTTCAGCCCGTTCGCGACCATGCTCGCGGCCTACTACGTCGGCCGCGAGGGCCAGACCAAGCCCGGCGTCAGCATGGCGCCGTCGCAGCTGTGGTGGCGCCACACGGGCGGCGCGGCGCGTGCGCTCGGGCTCGACGGCGTCATCGGCAACCTGCAGCCGGGCTGCGAGGCCGATTTCCTGGTGATCAATCCGAAGGCCACGCCGCTGCTGGCGCGCAAGACGGCGCTCGCGAACAACCTCGAGGAGCTGCTGTTCTCGCTGATCGTGCTGGGTGATGACCGGCTGATCGAGCGCACGGTCATTTCGCAGGCCGGATAGCCCCCACGCTCCGTCCCTGGGCGCCTCCTTAGAATAGCGGCCCCGAGGAAGGACCCCCGACATGAGCATCAAGAGCGACAAGTGGATCCGGCGCATGGCCGAGAAGAACGGCATGATCGAGCCCTTCGAGCCGGGCCAGATCCGCGAGCAGGACGGCCACAAGATCATCAGCTACGGCACCTCGAGCTACGGCTACGACATCCGCTGCGCCCCTGAATTCAAGGTCTTCACCAACATCCACAGCACCGTGGTCGACCCGAAGAACTTCGACGAGAAGAGCTTCGTCGACTTCCACGGCGACAGCTGCATCATCCCGCCCAACAGCTTCGCGCTGGCGCGAACGGTCGAGTACTTCCGCATCCCGCGCAACGTGCTGACCATCTGCCTGGGCAAGAGCACCTACGCGCGCTGCGGCATCATCGTCAACGTCACGCCCTTCGAGCCCGAATGGGAAGGCTACGTCACGCTGGAGTTCAGCAACACCACGCCGCTGCCGGCCAAGATCTACGCCGGCGAGGGATGCGCCCAGGTCCTGTTCTTCGAGAGCGACGAGGTCTGCGAGGTGAGCTACAAGGACCGCGGCGGCAAGTACCAGGGCCAGCGCGGCGTCACCCTTCCGAAAGCCTGAGGACGAGGTCTTGGTGAGGGCGTACCATCCTGCGACGGCCGTCTGGCAGGCCGCAAGGAGCGCGTCATGAGATGGGAAGGCAACGAACAATCCGACAACGTCGAAGACCGCCGTGAAGGCGGTGGCGGAGGCGGAGGCGGGGGCGGGTTCGGCATCGGCGGGCGCGGGATCGGCATCGGCACCATCGCGGTGGCCCTGATCGCCGGCTGGGTCTTCGGCATCAACCCGCTGACCGTGCTGGGTCTGCTGAGCGGCGGCGAACCGTCGCCGCAGGTGCAGCAGCAGGGGCCGGCCCACAAGCCGCCGCCCGAGGATCGCGAGGCCGCCTTCGTCTCGACCGTGCTGAAGAACACCGAGGTGGTCTGGAGCGACCTCTTCCGCCAGAACGGCGGCAGCTACGCGCCCGCGCGGCTGGTGCTGTTCCGCGGCGCCACGCCGACCGCGTGCGGGACCGGGCAGTCGGCCATGGGGCCCTTCTACTGTCCCGGCGACCAGAAGGTCTACATCGACCTGGGCTTTTTCGACACCCTCAAGACCCAGCTCGGTGCGCCGGGCGTGTTCGCGCAGGCCTACGTCATCGCCCACGAAATCGGCCACCACGTGCAGGACGAGCTCGGCATCACCGGCAAGGTCGACCAGATGCGGGGTCGCCTGAGCCAGGCCCAGAACAATGCGCTGAGCGTGCGCGTCGAACTGCAGGCCGATTGCCTGGCCGGCGTCTGGGCCCACCACTCGCAGCAGTCCAAGCAGTGGCTGGACCCCGGAGACATCGAAGCGGCCATGAATGCCGCCCAGAAGATCGGCGACGATGCCCTGCAGCGCTCCGCCGGCCGCGCCGTGGTGCCCGACAGCTTCACCCACGGCACCAGCGCCCAGCGCCAGCGCTGGTTCGGTGCCGGTTTCAAGTCCGGCAACATGCAGGATTGCGACACTTTCGCCAGCAAATCTCTCTAGTTCGGGCCGCGTTTTCGGGAGACAAAAGCGGCGGTTACGGTGCTGTCACCGTCGTTTTTCGCCAAAGTGCGACAATCGAGGGCTTCATGACAAGCTCCTTCTCCAATCTTTCCCTGGCCGAACCCCTCGCGCGCGCCGTCGCCGAAATGGGCTACGAGACAATGACGCCGATCCAGGAACAGGCCATTCCGGTGGTTCTGTCGGGCCAGGACGTGATGGGTGCGGCACAGACCGGCACCGGCAAGACGGCGGCCTTCTCGCTGCCGCTGCTGCAGCGGATGCTCAAGCATGAGAACACCTCCACGTCGCCCGCGCGCCATCCGGTGCGCGCGCTGGTGCTGCTGCCCACGCGCGAACTGGCCGACCAGGTCGCCCAGCAGGTCAAGCTCTACGCCAAGTACACGAACCTGCGCAGTGCGGTGGTGTTCGGCGGCATCGACATGAAGCCCCAGACCCTCGAGCTCAAGAAGGGCGTCGAGGTGCTGGTCGCCACCCCCGGCCGGCTGCTCGACCACATCGAGGCCAAGAACGCGGTGCTCAACCAGGTCGAGTACGTGGTGCTCGACGAGGCCGACCGGATGCTCGACATCGGCTTCCTGCCCGACCTGCAGCGCATCCTGTCCTACCTGCCCAAGCAGCGCACCACGCTGCTGTTCTCGGCCACGTTCTCGCCCGAGATCAAGCGCCTGGCCGGCAGCTACCTGCAGAACCCGGTCACGATCGAAGTGGCGCGGCCGAACGAAACGGCCTCCACCGTCGAGCAGCATTTCTACAGCGTCAGCGATGACGACAAGCGCCGCGCGCTCAAGCAGATCGTGCGTCAGCGCGGCATCACGCAGGCTTTCGTCTTCGTCAACAGCAAGCTGGGCTGCGCCCGGCTGGCGCGCTCGCTCGAGCGCGAAGGCCTCAAGACCACGGCGCTGCACGGCGACAAGAGCCAGGACGAGCGCCTGAAGGCCCTGGCGGCCTTCAAGGCCGGCGAAGTCGACCTGCTGGTGGCGACCGACGTCGCCGCCCGCGGTCTGGACATCAAGGACGTGCCGGCGGTGTTCAACTTCGACATCCCGTTCAATGCCGAGGACTACGTGCACCGCATCGGCCGCACCGGCCGGGCCGGTGCTTCGGGCCTGGCGGTGAGCTTCGCCAGCGGCGGCAACGACGTGCGCCTGGTGGCCGACATCGAGAAGCTGATCAAGAAGAAGATCGAGCTCGAGCCGGTCGAGTTCGAGGAAGACCGTCCGCGCGGCCGCATCAACGACGGGCGCCGCCATTGGCGCGAAGAGGGCGAGGCCGGCGACGCGCGCGACGTGCTCGACACCCTGGAGCGCCCGCGCGAGCGTGCCGAATCCCGTCCGGTGCGCAGCACCCGTCCGCACCGCGCACCTGCCGGGCCGCGCGACCCCTTCTTCGAGCAGCCCTACGAGACGCCCGAGCGCGAGGCCGAGCCGGCCTGGGAGGCTGCCGCCAAGGCCGCCCCCGCACGCGGCATCTCGGCCAACATCAAGACCAAGCGCAAGGTGGCGGCGCTCTTCAAGGCAACCGAAACCAGCTGATCCGCGGGATCAGCCCGGTTGCCGGGCTGGCGGGCAGCGGATTTGGATCAGTTCCCGCTCTTGCAGCGTCGCCCCGATCCGGACCGCGCTGAGGCAGCGGCCCCAGACGCAACCGGTATCGGTCGCCAGGAGGTCGGGCCGTGACAGCCAGCCGAGCGTCGACCAGTGGCCGCAGGCCACCGTGGCCGATGCCGTCCTGCGGCCGGGCACGTCGAACCACGGCATGAAGCCCTCGGGCGCGGCCGCCAAGCCGTCCTTGCTGTCGAACTCCATCTCGCCCTCGGCCGTGCAGAAGCGCAGCCGGGTGAGTGCGTTGACGATCACGCGCAGGCGTGCGTCGCCCGAGAGGGCCTCGCTCCATTGCACGGGCTCGTTGCCATACATGGTGTGCAGGAAGTCGGCCGGCGACGGACCGCGCAGCACCGATTCGAGCTCGGCCGCACAGGCCAGCGTGTCCTCGACGCTCCATTGCGGCAGCACGCCCGCATGCACCATCAGCAGATCGCCGCCGCCCACGCGCTGGTGCAGCGCCATCGGCTGCTGGCGCAGCCAGTCGAGCAGCGCCGCGCGGTCGGGGGCATCGAGCACGCCGGCCAGGGTGTCCTTGCGGCCGGCCTTTCGCGCACCGTGGGCGACCCCGAGCAGGTGCAGGTCGTGGTTGCCCAGCACGCTCTGCGCCGCGGCGCCGTAGCCCTGCACGCGCCGCAGCACCTCGAGCGAGGAAGGCCCGCGGTTGACCAGGTCGCCCAGCAGCACCAAGGCGTCGCGGCTGGGGGAAAAAGCGATGTCGTCGAGCAGACGCCGCAGGGGTTCGTCGCAGCCCTGCACGTCACCGATCAAGTAAAGTGCCATGGTCCCCATTCTCTCCCGCCTCCATGGATGTTTTTCTCCTGGCGTTGCTGACCACGCTCAACGCGCTGTTCGCAATGTCCGAAATGGCCCTGTCCACCAGCCGCCGCGCGCGCCTCGCGGCGCTGGCCGAGACCGGGGACGCAGGCGCCGCTGCGGCGCTCAAACTGATGGAGGATCCGACGCAGTTCCTGTCCAGCGTGCAGATCGGCATCACGTCGATCGGCATGCTCAGCGGCATCGTGGGCGAGGCGGCCTTCGCCGAGCCGCTCGCCGAGTGGATGCGCGAGATGGGCATGGGCACCGGCACCGCGAGCGTCGCGTCGACCGCGGTGGTGGTGAGCTGCATCACCTTCTTCACGATCATCTTCGGCGAGCTGGTGCCCAAGCGCATCGGCCAGCTCTACCCCGAGCCGGTGGCGCGTTTCGTGGCCCGGCCGATGCGCGGCCTCGCCACCGCGGCCAAGCCCTTCGTGCTGCTGCTGTCGAGCGCCACCGCCACCATCCTGAAGCTGCTGCGCATCGACTCGAATGCGGCGCGGGTGGTGACCGAGGAAGAGATTTCCGCCAGCCTGGAAGAGGGCGTCGACGCCGGCGTGATCGAGATGCACGAGCACCAGATGGTGCGCAACGTGTTCCACCTGGACGACCGGCGCCTGTCGTCGCTGATGGTGCCGCGGGCCGACATCGAGTGGCTCGAGGCCTCGTCCACCGTGGCCCAGAGCCTGCAGAAGGTCTCGGCGGCCGGCGCGCTCAACCTGGTGCATTCCTGGTACCCGGTGTGCCGCAACTCGCTCGACGACGTGGTGGGCGTGATCAGCGTGGCCCACCTGCTGCGCCTGGGTCCGGCGCACGAGGGCCCGGTCGAGCAGGCGGCCCAGCCGGCCGTGTTCGTGCCCGAGACGCTGACCGGCATGGAACTGCTCGAGCAGTTTCGCTCGCGCGCGGGGCGGCTGGTCTTCGTGGTCGACGAGTACGGCGTGGTGCAGGGCCTGATGACGCCGCGCGACCTGCTGGAGGCGATCACCGGCGAGCTGCAGGTGGCGACGCATGCCGAAGCCTGGGCTCGCGAGCGTCCCGACGGGGTCTGGGAGCTCGATGGCCTGATGCCGGTCTCGGAACTGCGCGCGCGGCTGGGCATCCGCGAGCTGCCGGACGAGGATCGAGGGCGCTACAACACCGTGGCGGGGCTGCTGATGTTCGTTTCGGGCCAGCTGCCGGAGGTCGGCGAGCGGATCGACTGCGCGGGCTGGTGCTTCGAGGTGGCGGCGCTGGAAGGCAAGCGGATCGACCGGGTGCTGGCGTTCCCGGATGCGGGGGCGGCCGACCTGGCGCCTTGAGCTTCGAATTGCTCGAGAATCTTCTCGGGCAATCGGGCCACGGGACTTGATTCTCCTGTGGGAAAATGAGAAGAATCTTCTCGGCAATCTTCTCATACGTATGGAATCCCGCCATCGCGCCGTTCCCGATCAATTGGCCGCCGCCCTGGCGCGACGTCCGAAGGCCAGTGCGGCCGAACTGGCCATCGAGGTGGGCGTCAGCGTTCCGACCTTGCACCGCCTGTTGCAGGCGCTCGGCGACCGTGTCGTGAGCGGCGGCAAGGCGCGCCGCGCGCGCTATGCCTTGCGGCGTCCGCTGCGCGGCGACCCGTCCGACCTGCCCTTGTACGAAATCGATGGCGACGGCCAGGCCACTCTCGCCACGCGCCTGGCGCCCTTGGCGCCGCAGGGCGCGATGATGTCGCTCGAAGGCGTCGGCTGGCCCGTGGCCGACGAAGCGCGGGACGGCTGGTGGGACGGGCTTCCCTATCCGCTGTACGACATGCGGCCGCAGGGCTACATGGGGCGCCAGTTCGCGCGCCTGGAGCATCAGCGGCTGGAGGTGTCGGCGGACCCGGGCGAATGGTCGGACGATGACATCCTCTTCGTCCTGAGCCGCAGCGGCTCGGACGTGAGCGGCAACCTCATCCTGGGCGATCTGGCCTGCGAACGCTGGCTGCAGGCCAAGGCATCGGAGCCCGAGCCGATCCCGGGTGCCCAGGTCGGCGCCGCCTACGCGCGACTGGCCGAACAAGCCATCGCCCACGGCGTGCCGGGATCGAGCGCTGCGGGTGAGTTTCCGAAGTTCTCTGCGCTGCGAGCCCTGGCTGGACAGGGCACGCCCCATGTGCTGGTGAAGTTCTCCGGTGCCGACGGCTCGCCCGCGGTGCGGCGCTGGGCCGACCTGCTGGTGGCCGAACATCTGGCGCTGGAATGCGCCGCGACGATCCCTGGTGTCGAGAGCGCGCGCAGCCGCGTGGTCGCCCAGGCGGGGCGTACCTTTCTCGAGGTGGAGCGCTTCGATCGCCTGGGCATGTTCGGCCGCAGCCGCCTCGTGAGCCTCGACACGGTCAATGCCGCACTGATCGGGGAGAGCGTGATCGACTGGACCCGGCTGGCGGGCCGGCTGGCCGGCCTCGGTTTGCTCTCGGCGCAGGATGAACTGTGCGTCCAGCACCTCTGGTGGTTCGGAAAGCTGATCGCCAACAGCGACATGCACCTGGGCAATCTCAGTTTCCGGCCGCAGGGCGTTCTGGCACTGGCGCCGGTCTACGACATGCTGCCGATGCTCTATGCGCCGCTGGCGGGCGGGGAGTTGCCGGCCAGGGAGTTCCAGCCACCGCTTCCCTTGCCCGCCCAGCGGGCGTCTTGGAGCGCCGCTTGCGAGGCGGCGCTGGTGTTCTGGACCCGTGCGTCCGCCGACAGGCGCATCAGCGAAGCCTTCCGCAAGGTCTGCGCGAACAACGCACTGCTGCTGCGGCAGCGCGCCGAGCGAGCCTGAACCGCCGCTCCTATACTGGCCCGCCCAGCCCGGAGACGCCCCATGACCCTGCCCGCCACCACCCTCCAGCTTCGCTCGCTCGTCAGTCGCAACGGCGAACTGACGCTGTCCCTCAGCGAGGACGCGATCCCTCAACCCGCCGCCCACGAAGTGATCGTGCGGGTCGAGGCCGCGCCCATGAATCCGTCGGACCTCGGCCTGCTGTTCGGCGCCGCGGACCTGCGCACGGCCAAGGCGTCGGGCACGGCGTCGAGGCCGGTGGTCACCGCCGGCGTTCCGGAGGCCGCGATGAAGAGCATGGCCGGACGCCTGGACCAGTCGATGCAGGTCGGCAACGAGGGCGCCGGCGTGGTCGTGGCCGCCGGTGCCTCGCCGGAGGCCCAGGCGCTGCTCGGCAAGACCGTGGCGGTGCTCGGCGGCGCGATGTACACGCAGTACCGCTGCATCGCCGCCGCCCAGTGCATGCCGCTGGCCGAGGGCACCACCCCGGCCGAGGGTGCGTCGGCCTTCGTCAACCCGCTCACCGCGCTCGGCATGGTCGAGACCATGCGGCGCGAGGGCCACAAGGCGCTGGTGCACACGGCGGCGGCCTCCAACCTCGGCCAGATGCTGAACCGGATCTGCCTGCAGGACGGCATCGCCCTGGTGAACATCGTGCGCAAGAAGGAGCAGGAGGACATCCTGCGCGCGCTCGGTGCCAAGTACGTGTGCAATGCCGCCTCGCCGAACTTCATGCAGGAGCTCACCGATGCGCTGGTCGCCACCGGCGCCACCCTGGCCTTCGACGCCATCGGCGGCGGCAAGCTGGCGGGCCAGATCCTGACCTGCATGGAAGCGGCGCTGAACAAGACCGCGGTCGAGTACAGCCGCTATGGCTCCACCACCCACAAGCAGGTCTACATCTACGGCGGCCTGGATCGCGGGCCGACCGAGTTCACGCGCGGCTTCGGCATGGCGTGGGGCATGGGAGGCTGGCTGCTGTTCCCGTTCCTGCAGAAGATCGGCGCGGACGGGGCGGCAAAGCTGAAGGCGCGGGTCGCTGCGGAACTCAAGACCACGTTCGCGAGCCGCTACACGCGGGAGGTCTCGCTGGTCGAGGCGCTGGGGCTGGATCAGATCGCGGTCTATTCCCGCCATGCGACCGGCGAGAAGTACCTCCTCAACCCGAACAAGTGATGTGTGCCCTCGGCCCGGCGCCAGGCTGAGCCGGCGCACGCGAGGCGCCGGCGGGCTTCAGCCCAGGGCGAGGCGGTTGCCGCTGCCGCTCGTCTTGCGAGCACCGTCCGGGCCATAGAACAGCTGGACGCTCGATTGCAGGAAGTGCAGGGCGCGCTGCGTGAAATCGAGGTGCGAGTGCACCATCGAGCCATTGCGCAGATTGCGTGCCTTGGCCTCTTCGGCCAGCGCCAGCAGGGCGACCCAGGCCTGGCGCGTGGGCTCGCCGGCCGCCGCCGCGGCGGCATCGGCGCCATCCGGGCCGGGTTCGAACCCCAGCGCCACCTGGGCGGTCTCGCGCTGGCGGTCCAGCGTGGCCATGCGGTCCAGCAGCGCGACTTTCTGTTCGGTGATCGTGGGCAGTTCGCCGAAGCGGGCGTCCGCCATGGCTTGCTCTTCCTGGTCGAGGATGCCCAGGAATTCCTCGACGCAGGTTTTTTCCGCGTGCAGGTAGAGCAGCATGGTGTTCATGGCTTCAGGCCCGGATCGAGCAGGTCGCGCACGCTGGCCAGCAGCCCGCTGGCGATCCGCTCGGGGTGGACCTCGTAGCGGCCGGCGCGGATGTCCTCGCGGATCGCCGCGACGCGGGCAGCGTCGAAGTCGCTGCCACCGGGCGCGCTGGGCATGGCGTGAACCTGTCCCGTGGCCGGCGCTGCGGCGCCGGCTACACCGCTCGTGGAGGCGGCAGCCGCCTTGGTCGGGCGGTTGAAAGGCGTGGCCGATGGGCCGGGGGGATCGATTTTCAAGATGATTCCTCAAAGGGCTGACCCGTATATCGGCGGACGCAGCAAGAACTTTAGGCTGAAGTTTGCACAAATTTCGATCGGCGGCCCAGGTGGAAAACCAGGCGAGCCCAGGCCGGCGCCGGGCCGCCCCAAGGCGGCCTGCGGCCCCCTCGGGGGGCAGCGACCCACACGCAGTGGGGGAGCGTGGGGGCCCAGGCCGGCGCCGGGCCGCCCCAAGGCGGCCTGCGGCCCCCTCGGGGGCAGCGAACCACACGCAGTGGGGGAGCGTGGGGGCCCAGGCCGGCGTCGGGCCGCCCCAAGGCGGCCTGCGGCCCCCTCGGGGGGCAGCGACCCACACGCAGTGGGGGAGCGTGGGGGCCCATCTACTGGGCCAAGCGGATCTGCCCGTCCTCGGCCGCCACGCCGGTGAGCAGGCGGCCGTCGCGGGTCTTGGCCTGCACGGTCGCGCCGACCTCGGCCCGGGTCATGGCCTTGCCTTCGGTGCTGACCGTGAAGCCCTGGCCCTGGGCCACCAGCTGCACCGTCTGGCCCTGCTGGATCACGACCACGCCGCGCATCAGCTCCTTGCGCAGCGGTGCGCCGGCGGCAATGCGGTTCGCGGCCACCACGCCTTGCAGCGCCGAGGCGTCGGTGATCACCGAGCGCGGGAGGTCGCCGAGATCGCCGCTGCGCTCGACCACGTCACCGGCGCCCAGGGCCTCGCCGGCCTCGATCGCGCGCGCGGCGACGAAGTAGCGGCCCTCGACGGCGACCTGGGCCGGCACGAACCGGATCCAGGCCTTGTCGCCGCGGCAGCGCAGGCCGATCGAGATCCGGCCCCGGGGCGTCGTGCCGTTGGGCAGGAAGGCCTCGAAGTCGTCGCAGGCCGGCAGCGTGCCGGCCACCTTCACGCTGAACGTGACCTTGCCGGGCAGTCCGGCGGTCTGCTGCTGCAGCAGGTGATCGATCGCGGACCGCGCGCCCTCTGGCAGCGGGGCCGCTGCCGCCGCGGACGCAGCGCCCGCAAGCGCAGCCAGGCCGGGCAGCACGAAGCATGAAAGGCGTTTCCAGGATGGGCGTTGGGGCATGGGCGGTCTCGCGGACGCGCAGGTGCATGAAGAAGGGGGAAGCACACCGGCGCCAGGTGATTCTAGGAATCGATCGTTCGAGGCGATGGCGCGAAGTACCGGCGAAATGCCCCTTTGTTCAGCCCATTGCAAACGCGATGCGTGCATAGACTCGCTTTCCATCAGTCGCCATGCCGTCTTGTGCGGACGCGATGCCAACCGATGGAACCACATGATCGACAAGCTCGATGCGGCACTCAGCTTCAACCGCGAAGCCCTCAATCTGCGGGCCCAGCGCCAGGAGGTGCTGGCCGCCAATATCGCCCACGCCGACACGCCGAACTACAAGGCGCGCGATTTCGATTTCGCGAGCCGGCTGACGCAGGCCGTGGAGCAGGGGCGGCAGTCGCAGTCCTTCGCGCTCGCCACCACCTCGTCGCGCCACATGGCCGGCGAGGCGAAGGCGATGCCCGACCAGGACCTGCTCTACCGCGTGCCGAGCCAGTCGAGCATCGACGGCAACACGGTCGAGATGGATGCCGAGCGCATCAACTTCGCCGACAACGCGCTGCGCTACGAGTCGAACCTGACGGTGATCGGCTCCAAGATCAAGACGCTGCTGGCCGCGGTGCAGCAGTAGGAAGACGAAAGAACGCCATGCCGCTTCCCAGCACTTCCATGAACATCTTCAACGTGGCGGGTTCCGCCATGGCCGCGCAATCGCAGCGCATGAACGTGACCGCGAGCAACCTCGCCAATGCCGAGAGCGTGGCCGGCCCCGACGGCCAGCCCTACCGCGCCAAGCAGGTGGTGTTCGAGGTCGCGGCCTCGGGCCGGCAGGACATCGGCGGCGTCAAGGTTGCCGGCGTGATCGAAGACTCCGCGCCCGCCAAGCTGGTCTTCGACCCCAGGAGCCCGCATGCCAATGCCGACGGCTACGTCGCGATGCCGAACGTCAACGTGGTCGAGGAGATGACCAACATGATCTCGGCCTCGCGCAGCTACCAGGCCAATGTCGAGGTGCTCAACACCGCCAAGACGCTGATGGTCAAGACGCTGACCATCGGCCAGTAAACAACATCCCAGAAAGCTCCCATGGCCATCTCCGATACCTCTTCCATTTCCGGCGCCAACGCAGCCGGCGCCGCGCCCGGCGGCACCGCCGCCGCCAACGCCGACAGCGAGCAGCGCTTCCTGAAGCTGCTGGTGACGCAGCTCAACAACCAGGACCCGCTCAATCCGATGGAGAACGCCGAGCTGACCTCGCAGCTGGCGCAGATGAGCACGGTGAGCGGCATCGAGAAGCTCAACAGCACGCTGTCGGGCCTGGTGAGCCAGACCGGCTCCAACCAGGTGCTGCAGGCCGCCTCGCTGATTGGCTACAACGTGCTGTCTCCCGGCAACACCCTCGTCACCAAGACGCCCGAGGAGGGCAAGGACCCGGCGGTGCAGGCCTTCGCGGTGCAGCTGCCGGGCTCGGCCGGCGACGTCCAGATCAAGATCGTCGACGCCACCGGCAAGACCGTGCGCACGATCGAGGCCGGCTCGATGACCGAAGGCGTCAACGCCGTCACCTGGGACGGCAAGGACGATGCCGGCAACGTGGTGCCGGCGGGCAGCTACAGGTTCGCCGTGGGTGCCAGCAACGGCGGCACCGCCGTCCAGGCCACGGCGCTGACCTTCGCGCAGGTGGCGGCGGTCAAGCAGGGTGCCAATGGCGTCACGCTCGAACTGGCATCGGGCCAGAGCATCGGGTTGTCCGACGTGCGGATGTTCCTCTGAGGACCGTCGCGCGCTTTCATCCGCCGGCGGCTTTCCGGCCGCGGGCCTTCTCTTCAATGCTTCGAACCAAGGAATCATCATGAGCTTTTCCCAAGGCGTCAGCGGGCTCGGCGTGGCCGCCGCGAACCTCGATGTGATCGGCAACAACATCGCCAACTCGGGGACCATCGGCTTCAAGTCGGCGGCCGCGACCTTCCAGGACATCTATGCCGGCTCGCGCATCGGGCTCGGCGCCTCGGTGTCGGGCATCGTGCAGAACTTCACGCAGGGCGTGACGCAGAGCAGCAGCCGTCCGCTGGACGTCGCGATTCTCAGCGGCGACGGCTTCTTCCGCATGGCCAGCACCAGCGGCGAAATCATGTACACGCGCAACGGCCAGTTCACCAAGGACAAGGACGGCTACATCGTCAATGCCAATGGCTTGCGCCTGACCGGCTACGGCGTCAACGCCAGCGGCGGCATCAACGGCGGCACGCCGTCGGCGATCCAGATCCCGACCCAGGCCATGATGCCGAACGCGACCACCGGCGTCGATGCCGAGTTCAATCTCGACTCGCGCGGCACGGTGCCGACCAAGACGCCGTTCGACCCGACCGATTCGGCCACCTTCAACTACTCCAACGCCGTCGGGCCGGTCTACGACTCGCTGGGCAATCCGCATGACCTGTCGGTCTACTTCGTGAAGACCGCGGCCGGCTGGGACGTCCACGGCACCTACGACGGTGCGGCGATCGCCGCTGGCCCGCTGACCGGCCTGACTTTCGGCCCCAACGGCAATCTCACGGCGCCGGCGGGCGGAACGATCGTCCTCCCGGCGAAGAACTTCGGAAACGGATCGTCTCCGGTCAACATCACGATCGACCTCACCGGCACGACGCAGGTCGGCGCCGCCAACGGCATCAGCAAGCTGAGCCAGGACGGCTACGCCTCGGGCGTGCTGACCTCGTTCTCGATCAACCCGGACGGCACCATCACCGGCAAGTACTCCAACGAGCAGTCCAAGCTGATGGGCCAGGTCGTGCTGTCGTCCTTCGCGAACCCGAACGGGCTCGAGCCGAAGGGCGACAACATGTACGCCGAGACACAGGCCTCGGGCGCGGCCCTCACCAGTACCCCGGGCGAAGGCACCAAGCAGGGCTCGCTGGCCGCAGGCGCGCTCGAAGCATCCAACGTCGACCTGACTTCCGAACTGGTCAACCTGATCGTCGCGCAGCGCAACTACCAGGCCAATGCGCAGACCGTGAAGACGCAGGACCAGGTCATGCAGACGCTGATGAACATCCGCTGACGCGCGGTCCTGAACAGACGCAGTCCCTCACTACCAGGAGCACACAGTGGATCGAATGTTGTATGTCGCCATGAGCGGCGCCAAGCAGGCCATGGAGCAGCAGGCCTCGGTCGCCAACAACATGGCGAACGTCTCGACCCCGGGTTTCCGGGCGCAGATCAACAACTTCCGCGCCGTGCCCGTGGTGGGCGAGGAAGCGCCGACGCGCGCCTTCGTCGCCGCGACCACGCCGGGCGCCGACTTCACGCACGGCCCGCTGACCGAAACCGGCCGCGACCTCGACGTCGCGGTGCGCGGCGAAGGTTGGCTGGTGGTGCAGACGCCGGGCGGCGGCGAGGCCTACACCCGCGTCGGCAACCTGCAGGTCGGCGCCGACGGCCAGGTGATGACCATGGGCGCGCGGCCGGTGGTGGGTGACGGCGGTCCGCTCGTGATCCCGCCCGGCTCGACCGTCACGATCGCCGCCGACGGCTCGATCGCGGCGCGCGGCGCCGGCGATCCGGCGGTGGGCGTGGCCCAGGTCGGACGCCTGAAGCTGGTCAACCCGCAAGTCACCGACCTGGTGCGCGGCGACGACGGCCTGTTCCGCATGCGCGAAGGGCTGCCGCCGGCCGAGGCCGATGCCAACGTCGTGGTCGCCGCCGGCATGGTCGAGGGCAGCAACGTCAATTCGGTCGAAGCCATGGTGGCCATGATCGCCAACAGTCGCAGCTTCGAGATGCAGATGAAGTCGATCCAGAGCGCCGACACCAACGCGCAGTCGGCCAACAAGCTGCTGGCCTACGGCTGAGCCGCAACACCCCCCGCAGGAGTAATTCAATGATTCGTTCCCTCTACGTGGCCAAGACCGGCCTCGAAGCCCAGCAGACGCAACTCGACGTGGTGTCGAACAACCTGGCCAACGTCGGGACCACCGGCTTCAAGCGCAGCCGCGCGGTGTTCGAGGACCTGATGTACCAGAACCTGCGCCAGGTCGGCGGCCAGACCTCCGACCAGACGCGCCTGCCCTCGGGCCTGCAGGTCGGCACCGGCGTGCACGTGGTCGCCACCGAGCGCATCCACGCGCAGGGCAACATGACCAAGACCGACAACCCGAAGGACGTGGCGATCAACGGCGCCGGCTTCTTCCAGGTGCTGATGCCGGACGGCACCACCTCCTACTCGCGCGACGGTTCCTTCCAGACCGACCGCGACGGCCAGCTCGTGACCGCCAGCGGCTTCACGATCCAGCCGGCGATCACGATCCCGCAGAACGCGACCAGCCTGACGGTCGGCCGCGACGGCATCGTCTCGATCACCCAGGCCGGCAGCACCGCCACGGTGCAGGTCGGCCAGCTGCAACTGGCCACCTTCCTGAACCCGGCCGGGCTGCAGAGCATGGGCGAGAACCTCTACAACGAGACCGATTCGTCGGGCGCGCCCAACCTCGTGAATCCGGGCCTCGACGGTGCCGGCATCCTGAGCCAGGGCTATGTCGAGGCCTCGAACGTCAACGTGGTCGAGGAACTGGTCAACATGATCTCCACGCAGCGCGCCTACGAGATCAACAGCAAGGCGATCCAGGCCTCCGACCAGATGCTGCAAAGGCTCGCGCAGTTGTGATCATGCGCACGCGCCCTCTTCTGGCGGCGGCGGGCATCGTGCTGGTCACGGGCTGCGCGCAGATCCCGCGCGATCCGCTGGTGCACCAGCCGATGACGGCGCGGGCCGACACGCCGCTGGTCTCGCCGGCGCGCGGCGCGACCGGGTCGATCTTCCAGGACGCAAGCCGCGGCGTCGCGCTGTTCGAGGACCGCAGGCCGCGCAATGTCGGCGACATCCTGACCATCGTGATCAGCGAAAAGGTCAACGCCAGCAAGAACTCCGGTGCCAACGCGAGTCGCGACGGCAGCGCCTCGGCCGCCTTCGATGCGATTCCCAAGGTGCTCGGCGGGCTGCTGCGGGACCAGGACGCCAAGCTCTCGGGCAAGAACGCCCTGATCGCCAAGGGCGGCGCCAACGCGGCCAACACCTTCAACGGCGTGATCACGGTCACGGTGGTGGACGTGCTCGGCAACGGCAACCTGCTGGTCAGCGGCGAGAAGCAGATGGGCATCAACCAGGGCACCGAGTTCATCCGCTTCTCGGGCGTGGTCAACCCGCGCACCGTGACCGGCAACAACACCGTGCTGTCGACCCAGGTGGCCGACGCGCGCATCGAATACACGGCCAAGGGCTACATCGACGAGGCCCAGCACATGGGCTGGATGCAGCGAATCTTCTTGAACGTGATGCCCTTCTGACCATGACACATTCACAGCCTTGTCCACCTCGTGTGGCCACCCTTTCCCTGGCCGGCGGGCCGGCCCCGCGGCGCTCCCGGATTCCGGCCTTCGCCAAGGCGGCAGCCGGCATCGGCCTCGCGCTGCTGTTCGCGCTGTGCCTGCCTCCGCCCGCGCGGGCCGAACGCCTGAAGGAGCTCGCGAGCATCCAGGGCGTGCGCGACAACGCGCTGATCGGCTACGGCCTGATGGTGGGCCTCGACGGCACCGGCGACCAGACCATGCAGACGCCGTTCACGACCCAGAGCCTGAACAACATGCTGCAGCAGCTCGGCATCACGATCCCGCAGGGCGTGAACATGCAGCTCAAGAACGTCGCCGCAGTGATGGTCACGGCCACGCTGCCGTCGTTCGCGCGGCCGGGGCAGACCATCGACGTCACCGTGTCCTCGATGGGCAACGCCAAGAGCCTGCGCGGCGGCACGCTGCTGATGACCCCGCTCAAGGGCGTGGACGGCGCGGTGTACGCGATCGCGCAGGGCAACATGGTGGTCGGCGGCGCCGGCGCTTCGGCCAACGGCAGCAAGGTGCAGATCAACCAGCTCAGTTCGGGACGCATTCCCGCCGGCGGGACCGTCGAGCGCGTGGTCGATGCCGCGGTCGGCGGCGACGGCGGCCTCACGCTCGAGCTGATGCGTTCCGACTTCGGCACCGTGCAGCGCGCGGTCGAGGCGATCGACCGCCAGTTTGGCAGCGGGACGGCCGAGGCGGTCGATGCCCGCGTGATTCGCGTGCGGGCGCCTGCCTCCGCGCAGGAGCGGGTCGGATTCCTGGCCCGCCTCGAGGGCCTGGAAGTCACGCCGACGCAGGCGGTGGCCCGGGTCGTGATCAACGCGCGCACCGGCTCCGTGGTGATGAACCAGGCGGTGCGGGTGAACGACTGCGCGGTCGCGCACGGCAGCCTGTCGGTGGTCATCAACACCGATCCGCTGGTGAGCCAGCCGGGTCCGTTCTCGAACGGCCGCACGGTCGTCTCGCAGACCTCGGAGATCTCGATCAACCAGCCGGGCGGCGCGCTGCAGATGGTGCGTGGCGGCGCTTCGCTGGCCGACGTGATCAAGGGGCTCAACACCCTGGGTGCGAATCCGCAGGATCTGGTGTCGATCCTGCAAGCCATGAAGACGGCCGGCGCCCTGCGCGCCGAGCTCGAGATCATTTGAGGTCGGACATGGCGATCACTGCAGCCAATTCATGGTCGGGCAGCGACGCGGCCAGCCGCGCCGGCGCGCTGGACCAGCGCTTCGCGCTCGATGTCCAGGGTGTCGATGCGCTGCGGCGCACCGTGCGCACCTCGCCCGAAGAGGGCCTCAAGCAGGTCTCGCGGCAATTCGAAGCCATGTTCATGAACATGGTGCTCAAGAGCATGCGCGAGGCGACGCCGTCGAGCGGCCTGCTCGATGGGCAGAACGAGAAGATCTACACCTCGATGCTGGACCAGCAGCTGTCGCAGAACCTCTCGGGCCGCGGCCTGGGCCTGGCCGAGGCGATGCTGGCGCAGCTGCAGCGGGCGGCCTCCGCCGGTGCGAGCGACGGCGAGCCGAACCCGGCCGGCCTGCCGCTGGCCCCGCGCGGCGGCTTGCCGCTGTCGCCGCAGTCAGGCATCCCGCTCGGCTCCTCGCCTTCGGCGCCGACCGGACGCGTCGACCTGAGCGCCTACCAGGTCAACAACGACCGCTCGGGCAGCGCGGCGGGGGCGGTCGCATCGCTGCAGGGCCACGTCGACAGCTTCGTCAACCGCATGGGCGCCTCGGCGCAGGCCGCGAGCGCCGCCAGCGGCGTGCCGGCGCCGCTGATCCTGGCGCAGGCCGCGCTCGAATCCGGCTGGGGCAAGCGCGAGATCCGCGCCGACGACGGCACGCAGAGCTTCAACCTGTTCGGCATCAAGGCCGACCGCGGCTGGCAGGGGCCGGTGGTCGAGACCACCACCACCGAGTACGTCGACGGCGAGCCGCAGCGCATCCGCGCGAAGTTCAGGGCCTACGGCTCCTACGAGGAGGCCTTCACCGACTACGCGCGCTTCATGACCCGCAACCCGCGCTACGCCAACGTGCTGGCGACCAACGACCCGACCGAAGCCGCGCATGGCCTGCAGCGCGCGGGCTATGCGACCGATCCGCAGTACGGCCAGAAACTGGTTCGCATCATGCAGAAGTTCGGCTGAGCACCGGCGCGAGCACAGCGTTCCTCGTTCGAACAACCCTTCACAGCCCACCCAAAAGGAATCCCATGGCAGAGATCACGAGCCTTCAAACACATGCGGGCGGCGCTGCCTCCGCGGCCCTCGCGAATGCGAACGCGAACCGGCTGGAGGTGGTCACCTTCACGCTGGGCGAGGAAGAGTACGGCATCGACATCCAGAAGGTGCAGGAGCTGCGCGGCTACGACGCGGTGACGCGGATCGCGAACGCGCCGGAGTACATCAAGGGGGTGGTGAACCTGCGCGGGATCATCGTTCCGATCATCGACATGCGGATCAAGTTCGCGCTGGGGACACCGAGCTACGACCAGTTCACGGTGGTGATCGTGCTGAACATCGGAGGGCGTGTGGTGGGGATGGTGGTGGACAGCGTGTCGGACGTGATCACGCTGTCGCCGGAGCAGATCAAGCCGGCGCCGGCGATGGGTTCGGTGCTGGACACGGACTACCTGATCGGCCTGGGGACGCTGGACGAGCGGATGCTGATCCTGGTGGACATCGACCGGCTCATGTCCAGCGACGACATGGGCCTGATCGAGAAGCTGGCCGCCTGAGGCCGGCAGCAGCCACAACCATCAGAGACAACCAACGATTCGATTGGAGCATGGAATGAAAGAATGGAAGATCGGCACCCGCCTGGGGGCCGGGTTCGCCCTGATCCTGGCCTTGGTGGCCGCCATCGCATGCATCGGCGTGCTTCGCCTGCAGGCCGTGGGCGATGCCACCAACGACATGGCAAAGCGCTCGCTGGCGAAGGAGCGGCTGGCCGCCAGCTGGCTGCTCGGCACCAGCACCAACAGCGTGCGCACCTATGCGCTCCTGCAGTCCAGCGACCCCGAGGTCCAGGACTATCTGCAGAAGGGCATGGCCAAGACCAGCAGCACGATCTCCGAGACGCAGAAGAAGCTCGAGGAACTGCTGAGCTCGCCGGAGGAAATGGCGCTGTCGGCAGACATCAAGAAGAAGCGCGCCGACTATGTCGAGCTGCGGAACATGCTCCTGAAGCTCAAGGCCGACGGCAAGCAGGAAGAGGCGATGCGCATCGCCAGGGACAAGCTGGTGCCCACGCTCGACAGCTACGACGCCAGCATCCGCAGCATCCTGGCGCACGAAGCGGAGCAGATCGACAAGTCGGCGGCCGAAATCGATGCGGTCTACCGTGCGGGCCGCATCAACCTGATGGTGCTTGCGGCGTTCGCATTGGCGCTGGGTTCCGTGCTGGCGTGGCTGTTGACGCGCAGCATCGTGCAGCCGATCGACGAGGCGCTGCTGATCGCCGACACCGTCGCCGCCGGCGACCTGAGCAAGGAATTCGAGACCGATCGCGGTGGCGATTTCGGCCGGCTGCTGCGCGGCATGGGCGAGATGGAAGACACCCTGACCGACCTGGTGGGGCGCATCAAGACATCGACCGACTCGATCGTGGTCGCCTCCCAGGAGATCGCGGCGGGCAATCACGACCTGTCGTCGCGCACCGAGGAGCAGGCCAGCTCGCTGGAGCAGACCGCGGCCTCGATGGAAGAACTCACCAGCACGGTCAAGCAGAACGCCGACAACGCGCGCCAGGCCAACCAGCTCGCGGCCTCGGCCTCCGAAGTGGCGGTGCGGGGCGGCAGCGTGGTGAGCCAGGTGGTGGA
>NZ_JBFREQ010000022.1:0-127061 GCF_052114385.1 Variovorax sp. M-6
TTCGCCTCAAACGCCCACGCTTATCGGCTGTATATTTTTAACGATCCGTCAAAACAATCTCTTGTTTTGCTTGCTTCGCTGCGATCAGCGGAGCCTTCGATTATGACACGGTTTTTTAAGAACCGGCAAACTTTTTTCGCTTTCTTTCGYTTTCYGCAWYCRCTTCACTTGRAAGYYGCTGCMGTCTGCGTTTTCTGCGGAGCCTTCGATTATGACACRGTTTTTTCAACTTCGTCAAGACCGAAAGATCTTTTTTCTTCCCGCTTCCCTTCGRCYTKCGCAACACCCTCCAGGAGAGATGCCGCACTGYCTTCGTTCAGCGGAGCCTTCGATTATGACTCGTTTTTTACAACTTCGTCAACCGTCTTCGGCTTTTTTCTTCTCCACCGTTTGCTTCGATGACCGCGCCTCCCGGGGGAGCCGCAACCACCGAGTCACCTCAGCAGAGCCGTCGATTATGACACGGTATTCAGGGCTTTCCCTGCCCTCCCCCCACTTTTTGCAGAACGGCCTACTGGCGCGCCGTGCGAGTGTTGGCAGGCAATGCCTGGGGCCAGCTGGTGCGGAAGGGGTTGATGTCCAGCCCACCGCGCCGCGTGTAGCGCGCATAGACCGCCAACTGGGTCGGCTGGCAGCGACTCCAGATGTCCGTGAAGATGCGCTCCGCGCACGGCTCGTGGAATTCGTTGTGGTTGCGGAAGCTCACTATATAGGCGAGCAGGCCCGCCTGGTCGATCGCGGGGCCGTTGTAGCGGATCTGCACGCTTCCCCAGTCGGGCTGGCCGGTCACCAGGCAATTGCTCTTGAGCAGCCGGCTGGTGAGGGTCTCGGTCACGGGCGGTTGTGTCAGGTCGCTGGACAGCAGCTCGGGCGCCGGCTGGTACCGCGTGCATTCGATGTCGAGGCGGTCCAGATCGAGGCCGTCGAGTTCATGCACAGGCTCCTGGTCGAAGACATCGGGCGCCAGCAGCTTCACGCCGATGCTGGCCGAGCGGTCGCTGCCGCGCCATACGGCCTCGCTGAGGTCGGTGCGCAGGCGCTCCCGGACCGCCTGGGCGTCCGCGAACACGGTGCTGTTGAAGCTGTTCAGATAGAGCTTGAAGGACTTGCTCTCGACGATGTTGGGCGTTTCGCAGGGAATCGTGAAATGCGCGATCGCCAGTTGCGGCTTGCCGCGCGCATTGAGCCAGCTCAGTTCGAACGCGGTCCAGAGATCGGCGCCGAAGAAGGGCAGCTTGTCCCTCGCGATCCCCATCGCTTCGCGTTGGGTGGCGCGCGCGATCGGGAACAGCAGGCTGGCGTCGTACTGGTCGACATAGGCCGACGCGCGGCCCAGTTGCGACTGCTCCGGGGTGTTGTCAAGGCTCATATGCGGCTCTCGGCGTTCTCGAGGAATGGAAGGATGTGTTGCATGAGGATCTCGGTCACCGGCGGCGGCAGGTCGTGGCCCATGCCCGGAATCGCGACGAAGCGCGCGCCCGGAATGCGTTGCGCCGAGTCCCGGCCGCAGGCGATCGGCACCAGCGGATCGGCTTCGCCATGCAGCACCAGCGCCGGACTGGCGATGCGCGACAGCAGTTCGGCGCGGCCGCTGTCGGCGACGACCGCAAGCATTTGCCTCACCACGCCGGCCGGCCTATAGGCGCGATGCATGGCGCGCCGGATCCGTTCGGCCACGACCTGGTCGTCCTGCGGATAGGCCGGGCTCTGGATCAGGCGCACCATGCCGAGGCTGTGCGCCACCAGCGCCGCCTCGGTGCGGCTCGGTGGACGCCGCAGCAGGGCCGCTGCGACATCGGGGCGCGGGCCCGGCAGCTTGCGGGCGCCGCTCGAGCTCATGATGCTCACCAGGCTGGCGGTACGATGCGGCGCGCCGGCCGCGAGCCGCTGGGCGATCATGCCGCCCATCGACGCGCCGACCACGTGGGCGCGCGCTATGCCGAGCGCGTCGAGCACGCCGAGCGAATCGTTGGCCATGTCCTGCAGGCTGTACGCCGAACGCACCGGCAAGCCGATGCGCTGGCGCACGCTCTGCCAGAGCAGGTTGCCGGCGCCGGCTTCGTCGAAGCCCTGGCTCAGGCCGATGTCGCGGTTGTCGTGGCGCACGACCCGGTAGCCGGCGTCGACCAGCGCCTGCACGAACTCGTCGGGCCAGCCGATCAGCTGCATGCCGAGTCCCATGACGAGCAGCGCCACCGGCCGCCCTTCCCCGCCGCTGTCCTCGACCTCGATCCGGATGCCGTTGGCTGTGATCTTCATGGCTTGTGTGTCAGGTGAATTCGCGTTCGCGCAGCCACTTGGTCGCGACCCACTTCTCGCCGGCCAGCACAGGCGCGCCGCCGTGCAGGGTTCGGGTGGCCGGATCCGGCCGGTCGTAGCTGAAGAAGACGCCGGTGCCGCGCTTTGGCGCGACTTCGAGGCCGACGTCCGGGAAGCTGGTGGCGCCGCCCTGCTCGGGCTCGTGCAAATACATCACGAGGGTGGCCACGCGCTGGCCGCCGCGCCGCAGGATGGTCGGCGTGCCGGGCTCGCCCGGGTCGAAGTAATCGTAGTGAGGGCGGTACTGGGCGCCCGGCGCATAGCGCAGGACCTGCAAGCCCTCGCCGAACTCGACCGGCCATCGCAGCAGCGCCGCGATGCGCCGCTCGAGCTGCGCGACGATGGCGTTCTCGCCCCGCTCGAAGAACATGCCGTCGCTGGTCCGGTCGACGTTGAGGGCTTCGCCGCCGGTTTGCGTCTCGACGGTGAGCGAACGCGCGAGGCGCTGGCGCGCCGCAGCGATCAGGCCCTCGCATTCATCGTCGGACAGCAGGTCGCCGAAAACGATCACCCGGGGCAGCTGCATCGTCTGCAGCACCTGGACGCGGCGGTCGCCGGCGTCGACATAGAGCGGCGAGACCGACAGATCCGGGCCGGGCATGCGGGCGGACGGAGGCTCGACGGCGACGCCCGCCGCGGCTTGCATCTCGATGCCCTGCAGCGCGGCATCGGCCGCGTCGTCGTGCCATCCTGCGGCGCGCATCGAAGCGCGCAGGCTCGGCACCGAATGCCCGGCCGCGAGTTGGGCCGCGACCCACTCGCGCAACTCGGGGCTGATCGCCTGACCAGATTTCATGTGGATCTCCTGCGGAACACCATCCGATCCGGCTTCGACGCCACGGCGTCGAAGGCATAGCCCTCGAGATCGAATTTCTCCAGCGCCCCGGGCGTGGCCGCCTTGTGCAGCACGGCCCAGCGCGCCATCAGGCCACGGGCCCGCTTGGCGAAGAAGCTGATGATCTTGTAGCGCCCCGGATCGCCCTTGGCGCCGCTGCCGGCCTTCCATTCCTCGAACACGCATTCGACCACGCGGGCCTTGAGTGCGCCTTGATCGACCGACTTGAAGTATTCCTGGGAAGCCAGGTTGATGACCACCGGCGTGCGGTCGGCCGCCAGCCGCTCGTTGAGATGCGGCGCGATGCGCGGGCCCCAGAACGCGTAGAGGTCCTTGCCATGGCGATTGGCGAGCTGCGTTCCCATCTCGAGCCGGTAGGGCTGCAGCAGGTCGAGCGGGCGCAGTACGCCGTAGAGCCCGCTCAGGATGCAGATGTGCTCCTGCGCCCAGGCGAGCTGTTTCTCGCTGAGGGACTTGGCGTCGAGGCCGCCGTAGACGTCGCCATCGAAGGCCAGCGCGGCCTGCTTCGCATTCTTCACGCTGCCCTTGGAGACCCACGCCGCATAGCGCGCGACGTTGAGCGCCGACAGTTTGTCCGACAGGTGCATGAGTTCGGCGATCTGTTGCGGCGATTTCTCGCGCAGGATCCCGATGAGTTCGGCCGCGGGGCTCCTCGGCCCTTCGAAACGGGCCTGGGTGGCGGGCACCGCATCGGGCACCGGTGTCTCGTAGTCGAGCGATTTGGCAGGGGAAAGCAGGAACAGCATCGCCGAATTATCGGCCGCCGGGGCAAAGGTCCGAACTGCGCGCCGCCCCCTTGAGCACAGTGCGCGCGCAGTCGAATAAAATCCCCTCACCTTCACCCCCACAAGCGGCATCCTGCGGGATGCCGCTCGTCTTTGCAACGCCATGAGCGACACCCTGCCCCAACCCGGCCTCGAGAGCCTTTCCAAATCCTTCGAACCCGTTGCCATCGAGGCGCACTGGGGGCCCGAATGGGAGCGGCGCGGCTATGCGGCCGCCGGCTTCCGCGGCACGCAGAAGGCCAAGGAAGGCGCCGCCTCGTTCGCGATCCAGCTGCCGCCGCCGAACGTCACCGGCACGCTGCACATGGGCCACGCCTTCAACCAGACCATCATGGACAGCCTGGCGCGCTATCACCGCATGGCGGGCGACAACACGCTGTGGGTGCCGGGCACCGACCACGCGGGCATCGCGACCCAGATCGTGGTCGAACGCCAGCTGCAGGAGCAGAAGATCAGCCGCCACGACCTGGGGCGCAAGAACTTCGTGGCCCGGGTCTGGGAATGGAAGCAGAAGTCGGGCAATACCATCACCAACCAGATGCGCCGCATGGGCGACACGGTGGACTGGAGCCGCGAGTACTTCACGATGGACGAGGACCTGTCCAAGGTCGTGACCCAGACCTTCGTGCAACTGTATGAAGAAGGGCTGATCTACCGCGGCAAGCGGCTGGTCAACTGGGACCCGGTGCTCAAGACCGCGGTGAGCGACCTCGAAGTCGAGAGCGAGGAGGAAGACGGCTTCCTCTGGCTCATCGCCTATCCGCTGGAGGACGGCTCGGGCACCCTCACGGTCGCGACCACGCGGCCCGAGACCATGCTGGGCGACACGGCCGTGATGGTCCACCCCGAGGACGAGCGCTACAAGCACCTGATCGGCCAGCACGTGAAGCTGCCGCTGGTCGATCGGCTGATCCCGGTGATCGCCGACGACTACGTCGACCGCGAATTCGGCACCGGCGTGGTCAAGGTCACGCCGGCGCACGACCCCAACGACTATGCGGTCGGTCAGCGCCACAGCCTGCCGAGCCTCTGCGTCTTGACCCTCGACGCCACGATCAACGACAACGCGCCCGAGAAGTACCGCGGGCTCGATCGCTTCGTCGCCCGCAAGGCCGTGGTGGCCGATCTCGAGGCGCTGGGCCTCCTGGTCGAGACGAAGAAGCACAAGCTCATGGTGCCGCGTTGCGCGCGCACCGGCGCGGTGGTCGAGCCGATGCTGACCGACCAGTGGTTCGTCGCCATGACCAAGCCCGACGCCCACGGCCAGTCGATCGCGCAGAAGGCGATCGACGCGGTGCGCTCGGGCGAGGTGAGCTTCGTGCCCGAGAACTGGGTCAACACCTACAACCACTGGATGGAGAACATCCAGGACTGGACGATTTCGCGCCAGCTCTGGTGGGGCCACCAGATCCCCGCCTGGTACGACGCCGACGGCAAGGTCTACGTGGCGCGCAGCGAGGAAGAAGCCCAGGCCCAGGCGCCGGGCAAGACGCTCACGCGCGACGAGGACGTGCTCGACACCTGGTACTCGTCGGCCCTGATCCCATTCTCGTCGCTGGGCTGGCCCGAGAAGACCGAGGACCTCGACCTCTACCTGCCCTCGAGCGTGCTGGTCACGGGCTACGACATCATCTTCTTCTGGGTCGCCCGGATGATCATGATGACCAAGCACTTCACGGGCAAGGTGCCGTTCAAGCACGTCTACATCCACGGCCTGGTGCGCGATTCGCACGGCAAGAAGATGAGCAAGTCGGAAGGCAATGTGCTCGACCCGGTCGACCTGATCGACGGCATCGCGCTGCCCGAGCTGCTCGACAAGCGCACCCAGGGCCTGCGCAAGCCCGAAACGGCGCCGGCCGTGCGCAAGAACACGCAAAAGGAATTCCCGGACGGCATCCCGGCCTTCGGCGCCGACGCGCTGCGCTTCACCTTCGCCTCGCTGGCATCGCTGGGCCGCAGCATCAACTTCGACGCCAAGCGCTGCGAGGGCTACCGCAACTTCTGCAACAAGCTCTGGAATGCCACCCGCTTCGTGCTCATGAACTGCGAAGGCCAGGACTGCGGCCTGCGCGAGCACACCAAGGAAGAATGCGCGGTCGGCGGCCCGGCGCACGGCTACCTGAGGTTCAGCCAGGCCGACCGCTGGATCAGCTCGAAGCTGCAGCGCGTCGAGGCCGAGGTGAGCAAGGGCTTCGAGGAGTACCGGCTCGACAACGTCGCGACTGCGATCTACCAGTTCGCCTGGGACGAGTTCTGCGACTGGTACCTGGAGATCGCCAAGGTCCAGATCCAGCAGGGCGATGCCGCCCAGCAACGCGCCACGCGCCGCACGCTGATCCGCACGCTGGAGACCCTGCTGCGCCTGGCGCACCCCGTGATCCCCTTCATCACCGAGGAACTCTGGCAGAAGGTCGCGCCGGTCGCCGGCCGCGAGGGCGAGTCGGTGATGATCGCCGCCTACCCGAAGAGCCAGCCCGAGAAGATCGACGAGGCGGCCGAGGCCCACGTGGCCCGGCTCAAGTCGCTGGTCGATGCCTGCCGCACGCTGCGCGGCGAGATGAACGTCTCGCCCGCCACCCGCATGCCGCTCTATGCGGTCGCGGACGACGCCGCCAGCAGCGCCTTCCTGCGCGACGCCGCGCCGGTGCTGCAGGCCCTGGCCAAGCTCAAGGAAGTGAAGGTGTTCGACGACGCGGCGGCCTGGTCGGCCGCGGCCGAGGCAGCGCCGGTGGCGGTGGTCGGCGACGTGCGCATCTGCCTGCACATGGAAATCGACAAGGCTGCGGAAAAGGTCCGGATCGGCAAGGAGCTCGCGCGCATCGAGGGCGAAATCGCCAAGGTGAATGCCAAACTCGGCAACGAGGCCTTCGTCGCCAAGGCGCCCCCCGCGGTGATCGAGCAGGAGCGCAAGCGGCTCGCGGACTTCAGTGCCACGCTCGATCGGCTGCGCGACCAGCTTGTGCGCCTCGGCTGACAGACTGGCGCCTGCAACGGCCTTTAGTATTCAGGTCGGTGCCTCGCGGTGCCGACCGTCTCCCCTTTCTTCCTCCTGATCCGACGAAAGCCCATGTCCCAAACTTCGACCCGCATTCGCAAGGCCGTGTTTCCCGTAGCAGGCTTTGGCACCCGATTCCTGCCGGCCACCAAGGCGCAGCCCAAGGAAATGCTGCCCGTGGTGGACAAGCCCCTGATCCAGTACGCGGTCGAGGAAGCCTATGCCGCGGGCATCCGCGACATGATCTTCGTCACCGGGCGCAACAAGCGTGCGATCGAGGATCACTACGACACCGCCTACGAGCTCGAATCGCAACTCGAGGCCAGCGGCAAGGCGGAATTGCTCAACATCGCGCGCTCGGTGATGCCAGAGGACATGACCTGCTCCTATGTGCGCCAGCCTCGCATGCTGGGCCTGGGCCATGCCGTGCTGTGCGCCGAGCATCTGGTGGGCAACGAACCCTTCGCGGTGCTGCTGGCCGATGACCTGATGGTCGGCCCGGCCGACGGCGAGCCGGTGCTGGCGCAAATGACGCGGGTCTTCGGCCAACTGGGCGGCTCCCTGCTGGCCGTTCAGGAAGTGCCCCTGGAACACGTCAGGCGCTACGGCGTCGTCGCCGGCGAGACGGTCGAGAACGGCCTGGTCAAGGTCAGTCGCATGGTCGAGAAGCCGAAGCCCGAGGAGGCGCCTTCGCGCCTGGGCGTCGCCGGCCGCTACATCCTCACGCCGGGCGTGTTCGCCGAGATCCGCAACCAGCCCAAGGGCGCCGGCGGCGAGATCCAGCTGACCGACGGCATCGCCGCGCTGCTGAAGAAGGAGTCGGTCTACGCCTATTCCTACAAGGGCACACGCTACGACTGCGGCAGCAAGGAGGGATTCCTGCAGGCAACGGTCGAACTGGCCCTGGCGCACCCCGAAGTCGGCGGGGCGTTCCGCGACTACCTCAAGAGCCTGGCGCTTTAGGCGGACCGGTCAGCGGCTCCAGGAAGCGGACGACCTCCGCGTCGCTGATCGGGGTCAGCGCCAGGCCGAACGCCTCGTTGAGGCGAGCCACCAGCGATTGCGCCCACAGGGTGCTCCAGACCACGCCGGGATGATCGTCCGCGAGCAAGGCGTTGCCGGGATCGTCGCCCAGCGTGTGGGTCACGCGCAGCTTCGGCCCGATCGCGACCGTCTTGAAGTCCGGCATTCCGGATTCGCCGCGCCCGCCCCAGAGCGCCCTGAACCATGCCAGGTCATCGAAGAAAGCGACATTCGTCCGGCCGGTCGCGACCTGCCTGAGGGCGGCGTTGAATGCATCGAGGGCGGCATTGATGTTCGCGCTTTCGGTCGCCGACTGCCATTTGTCCGCCTGGAGCGGGTCGTCCGCCTCGTTCCCTATGCCCACGACCAGGATGCGCGTGAGCGGATGCGCGGCATGGATCAGCGCCACGGTCCGGTCAATCTCTCCGGCGCAGTAGGCGGTCGCGTCACGCAACTCGGGGGCATTGGGGTCGCGCGCCTGCAGATCGAGCAGGCCGCTCCAGTTGTTGAGCCCGATCCGGATCACGACCACGCCGCGCGTCCAGCGCTCCGGCTCCCGGTCCATCAATTCCACGAGGTGCTGCGCCTGGCGGACGCGGCCGGACAGGAGGTCGAAGCAGGTCGCGCCGGACTTGGCAAAGTTGAAGAGGTAGTCCTCCTTTTTCGGCGTACGCCCTCCCTCCAGACCCAGCCATCCGCGCGCCCAGGCCACGACAGGGCGCCGGCCCCAGCGACCCCAGAGGCCCAAGTCGACTTCTCGCCCGCGCAGGCGCTCCAGGACTTCAGTCCACTGGAAGGTATTCGAACGCCGCGTGCCGCCCCGCTCGGCAGAGCCGGGCGGAAAGGCAATGCGATCCTGGTAGGAGTGGCTGTTGGAGTCCCCGAGGACCGCGAGCGAAATGGCGCCTGCAGGCGCGGCGGGACTGTCAATGCTCAAATCCATTCCATCGCTCCACGGGGCCAGGATCATCGCCGCGGCCAGTCCCGCCAGCGCGGCGGTCGCGGCGATGGTCGGGAGGCCTCTCTGCACGGGGGGCGCGTCAGCGGCGGCGCAGCACGTGAATGAAATCGCTGCCGACCGTCTGCTGATCGACCAGGTCGTTGCCCGTCTGGCGGGCGAACGCCTGGAAGTCGCGCACCGAACCCGGATCCGTGGACACCACCTGCAGCAGCTCGCCGCTGTGCATTTCGTTGAGCGACTTCTTGGCCTTCAGGATGGGCAAGGGGCAATTGAGGCCGCGGGTGTCGAGCTCTTTGTGGATATGCATGGCCGTTCCTTGAAACTGCGAGGATTTTAGGAGGCTGGCCTCGGCCACTCGATGAATTCGGGCTCGTGCCCCCGCGTGCGCAGCCAGTCGGCGAGCGCGTAGCCGGTCCCCGCGGGCCAGCATCTGAGCGCGGGCAGGTCGTAGAGACGATAGTCCACCAGTTCGGGCGAGAGCCGGACCTCGCCATCGGCGACCGCGTGATAGGCGATGATGACCTGGTTCATGCGCTTGAAGTCATAGGCCCCGACCAGATTCAGCTCGCTCGCGTCGAGGTTGGTCTCTTCCTTGATCTCGCGCGCGATGCCCTCTTGCGGCGTCTCGCCGGCCTCCATGAAACCGGTGATCAGCGCATACATCTTGTGCGGCCAGGCGGCATTGCGTGCCAGCAGCACCTGCCCGCGGTACTCGATGATGGCGGCCAGCACCGGCGTCGGGTTGTTCCAGTGCGTCCAGCCGCATGCCGGACAACGCAGGCGCGACTTCGGGCCTCCATCCTCGGCGAGTTCGATGTGGGCCAGCGGCGTGGCGCAGTCGGGACAGAACTTGGGTTCGGGCATGTTTCTTTTCAGTTTTTCACCACGCGCTGCGGGGGTGTTTCATGTCACGCCGGGAAAACGCCGGTCGACAGGTAGCGGTCGCCGCGGTCGCACACCACGAAGACGATGGTCGCGTTCTCGACCGTCTTGGCGATCTCGAGGGCCACCCACAGCGCCCCGGCGGCCGAGATGCCGCCGAAGATGCCCTCCTCACGAGCCAGCCGGCGGCACAGCTCCTCGGCGTTGTCCTGGCTCACATTGACCACCTGGTCGACCCGGCTCGGCTCGTAGATCTTGGGCAGGTATTCCTGCGGCCACTTGCGGATGCCCGGGATGCGCGATCCTTCGTCGGGTTGCGCACCGATGATGCGCACCGCCGGGTTCTTTTCCTTCAGGAACCGCGAGACGCCGGTGATGGTGCCGGTGGTGCCCATCGCGCTCACGAAGTGGGTGATGCGCCCGCCCGTGTCGGCCCAGATCTCGGGGCCGGTGGTCTCGTAGTGGATGCGTGGATTGTCCGGGTTGGCGAACTGATCGAGCACCCGCCCCTTGCCCTGCTGCACCATCTGCTCGGCCAGATCACGCGCGTACTCCATGCCGCCGCTCTTGGGCGTCAGCATCAATTCGGCGCCGAAGGCCTTCATGGTCTGGGCCCGCTCGACCGACAGGTCCTCGGGCATGATCAGCACCATGCGGTAGCCCTTGATGGCCGCGGCCATGGCGAGGGCGATGCCGGTGTTGCCGGAGGTCGCCTCGATCAGGGTGTCGCCGGGCTTGATCTCGCCGCGCTCCTCGGCGCGCTTGATCATCGACAGGGCGGGCCGGTCCTTGACAGAGCCGGCGGGATTGTTGCCTTCGAGCTTGCCAAGGATCACATTGCCGCGCTGCGCGTTGGCTGCCGCATCGATGCGCTGCAGCGCGACCAGCGGCGTTTTCCCAATCGCGTCTTCAATCGTCGGATATTGCATGGGGGCACTGTGCCATAATTTTGAGCTTCCTTCCTTCCGTGCCCGGGTGGTGAAATTGGTAGACGCAGGGGACTCAAAATCCCCCGCCGCAAGGCGTGCCGGTTCGATTCCGGCCCCGGGCACCATGGCTCAAAGCCATGCATCCTGCATCCGCGCAGGCAAAGTTCAGGCGCTGACGTGACCGCTCAAGCCCTGTGATCCTGGAAGACGGGCCATGCCCTCGGCATGAAGAACACTTACGGCTTCATTCGAATCGCGACCCGGCCTGAAGGCGGGAGGCATCAGGCCGACACCTCAACCAGATCCGATTGCAGCCCCGCGGCCACCGTCGGATAGCGCAGCCGCACGCGCAGCTCGCGCTTCAATCGCGTGTTGTCGAGCCGCCGCGATTCGCCCATGAAGCTCAGGAGCGACAAGGGCAGTTGCGCCTGCGCCTCATGGCGCGCGATGCGCGGCGGCAGCGGCAGGCCGTACAGCCTGGCCGCGAGCTCGATGTAGTCGCCCATCTTGATCTCGCTGTCGTCGCTGGCGTGGAACACGCGCTGCGAGCCGCCGCGCCACAGCGCCGCCACGCAGGCACGGGCCAGGTCGTCGGCGTGGATGTGGTTGGAGTAGACGTCGTCCTCGGCGCGCAGCACCGGCGTTCCCCGGCGCAAGCGCTCGCGCGGCGTGCCACCCTCGCGGTCAGGCGCATAGATGCCGGGAATGCGCAGGATGCGCGTGGCGACGCCGGCTCGACCGAGCCAGCGCATCGTGCGCTCGGCATCGACGCGGCGGTGCGCGCGCGGCGTATCGGGACGCACCGCACGCGTCTCGGCGACCAGGGCGCCGCCGCAATCGCCGTAGACCCCGCTGGTCGAGCCGTAGACGAGGGCCGAGGGCAGCGAGCGCAGCCGCAAGGCACGCGCCAGCGCCAGGCTGCGCGCATCGCGCCACCATCGTGCGCCTTCCTCCACGCGGGCCGGCGGGGCCAGATGCAGCACCCGGGTGGCGAGCCCCGAAAGCCGCCGCAGCGACGCCGGCCGGTCCAGATCCGCCACGATCGGCGTGATGCCGGCCTGCCGCAGCAGGGGCACCCGGGCGAGCGAAGAGGTCAGCGCGATCAGCCGCACGCGGCCGCGCAGCAGCCTGGCCGCACGCAGCCCGACGTCGCCGCAACCGACCACGAGCACGCGTTCGCGCCGGAAGCGCGAGGGCATCGCACCGAGGGGGCTGTTGATTGAGGGCAAAATCCGTTCTCCCTTTGAGCAGAGAACGAAGAATACCCATGACCAGCGCAGCGCCGAGCGAAGCGGGCTTTCAGATCACGGTCGAACCCAGCGGGCGCCATTTCGCGGCCTTGGCCGACGAAACCATCCTCGCCGCCGGCATCCGCCAGGGCATCGGCCTTCCCTATGGCTGCAAGGACGGCGCCTGCGGCTCCTGCAAGTGCAAGAAGCTGTCGGGCACGGTCACCCTGGGCCCGCACCAGAGCAAGGCGCTGAGCGCGGAGGAACAGCTGGCCGGCTACGTGCTGACCTGCTGCGCGCGGGCGGAAAGCGACGTGGTGCTCGAATCGCGCCAGGTCACCGAGGCCGGCGCCTTCCCGATCCGCAAGATGCCGGTGCGGGTGCTGGCGCTCGCGAAACAGTCGCACGACGTGGTCCTGCTGCGCCTGCAGCTGCCAGCCGGGGAGCCACTGCAGTTCCATGCCGGGCAGTACGTGGAGTTCATCCTGCGCGACGGCACGCGGCGCAGCTACTCGATGGCCAATGCGCCGCACACGCTGCAGCAGGCGGGCACCGGGCTCGAGCTGCACATCCGGCACCTGCCGGGTGGCAAGTTCACCGACCACGTCTTCGGCGCCATGAAGGAAAAGGAAATCCTGCGCATCGAAGGCCCCTACGGCAGCTTCTTCCTGCGCGAGGATTCCGGCAAGCCGCTGGTGCTGCTGGCGTCAGGCACCGGTTTCGCCCCGATCAAGGCGCTGCTGGAGCACATGAAATTCAAGGGCATCGAGCGTCCGGCGACCCTGTACTGGGGCGGCCGGCGGCCGGAGGACCTGTACATGGACGACTGGGTGCGCACGCAGCTGCAGCAGATGCCCAACCTGCGCTACGTGCCCGTGATCTCCAACGCGGTGCCCGAGGACGACTGGCGCGGCCGGACCGGATTCGTGCACCGTGCGGTGCTGGAGGACTTCGACGACCTGTCGGGCCACCAGGTCTATGCCTGCGGCGCGCCGGTGGTGGTCGATGCCGCGAAGCACGACTATGTCGCCCAGCGCGGCCTGCCGGAAGAAGAGTTCTTTGCCGACGCCTTCACGAC
Organism: Variovorax sp. M-6; assembly: GCF_052114385.1. Lineage (NCBI taxonomy): Bacteria > Pseudomonadati > Pseudomonadota > Betaproteobacteria > Burkholderiales > Comamonadaceae > Variovorax > Variovorax sp. M-6. The sequence continues at coordinate 13,058 of NZ_JBFREQ010000022.1, forward strand.
CGAGGCGGACAAGGCCCTGCCCTGAGACAAACCCGATGGAATCCATGAACGCCAGAACTTTCCTCCTGACCCTGCTGTCGACCGCCACCTTGCTGGCCGCCAGCCATGCGGCCGCGCAGCAGCGTCCCATCCGGCTCATCGTCCCCTACGCCGCGGGCGGTCCGATCGACGTCACGGCGCGCGTCCTTGCCGAGCGCGTCAAGGACTCGCTGGGCACCGTCATCATCGACAACAAGCCCGGCGCCGGCGGCAACATCGGTGCCGACGCGGTGGCCAAGGCCGCTCCCGATGGCCTGACGATCGGCATCGCGGCCACCGCCACCAACGCAGTCAACCCCTGGCTCTACGCCAAGATGCCCTTCAACGCCGCCACCGACTTCGCGCCGGTGACGCAGATGGTGCGGGTGCCCAACGTGCTGGTCATGAATGCCGAGACCGCCCAGCGCCTGAAGATCGACACGCTGGCCGACCTGATCGCCTACGCCAAGGCCCATCCGGCCAAGCTCAACTACGGCAGCGGGGGCAACGGCAGCGCCGGCCACCTGGCGGGCGAATTGTTCAAGAAGGAAGCGGGCATCTTCGCGGTGCACATCCCTTACAACGGCGGCAATCCGGCGCAGCTCGCGCTGCTGTCGGGCCAGGTCGACTTCAACTTCGACAACCTGGCGACTGCAGCGCCGAACATCCGCTCCGGGAAGCTGAAGGCGATCGCGGTCACGACCGCGCAACGCAGCAGCGCGCTGCCGGAAGTGCCGACGGTGGCCGCCACGCTGAAGGGCTTCTCGATCGACACCTGGTGGGGCCTGGTGGCGCCGGCGGGCACGCCGCCCGAGGTGGTCGCCAAGCTCAACCACGCCTTCGTCGCCGCGCTCGATTCGCCCGACACCAAGACCCGCTTCGCATCGCTGCTGGCTGAACCGGTCGCCAGCACGCCCGAGCAGTTCGGCGCCTTCATGAAGAGCGAGCTGGCGAAGTACGAGAAGGTCGTGAAAGCGACCGGCGCGAAAGTGGACTGACCCCCAGGTTGGCTCACCTCGTGTAGCCGCCCACCCCCTTGCAGGGGGCCATACCAGCGGCCCGGCAAAGCCGGTTCCGCGGTATTCCTGGAACAGACAGTCACTCTCCCAAGTAAGCGGCTCGGACCTTGGGGTCGCTGAGCATGACCTTGGCGTCGCCGCTCATGGTGATCAGGCCCGACTCCATCACGTAGCCACGGTCGGCCAGCTGCAGCGCACGGCTGGCGTTCTGCTCGACCAGCAGCACGGTGACGCCCTGGTCGTAGACCTGCTTCACCACCTCGAAGATCTTGTCGACCATGATCGGCGACAGGCCCATCGACGGCTCGTCCAGCAGCAGCACCTTGGGGCGCGCCATCAGCGCGCGGCCCATCGCGAGCATCTGCTGCTCGCCGCCCGACATGGTCCCTGCCAGCTGCGTGGCCCGCTCCTTCAGCCGCGGAAAGGTCGCGAAGACGCGGTCGATGTCCTTCGCGATCTCGGCCTTGTCCTTGCGGATATAGGCGCCGATCTGCAGGTTCTCGGTGATCGTCATGCGGGTGAACACGCCGCGGCCCTCGGGCACCATCACCAGGCCTTCGCCTACCAGGTCCCAGGCGCCGCGGCCCTTGATGCTCTTGCCGAGGAACTCGATGTCGCCGCCGAGGAAAGGCAGCGTCCCCGTGATGGCCTTCATCGTGGTCGTCTTGCCCGCGCCGTTGGAGCCGATCAGCGACACCAGCTCGCCCTCCCGGACCTCGAAGTCGATGCCCTTGACGGCCTGGATGCCGCCGTACGCGACCTTCACGCCGCTGACTTTGAGTAGAGTCTGTGCCATCTAGTGTCCTCCCGTGCCGAGGTAGGCCTCGATCACTTTTTCATTTCTCTGCACGTCCGCCGGCGTGCCCTCGGCGATCTGCTTGCCGTAGTCGAGCACGGTCACGCGATCGCACAGGCCCATCACCAGCTTCACGTCGTGCTCGATCAGGAGGATGGTGCGGTTGTCCTTGCGGATGCGGTCGATCAGCTCGCGCAGCATCACCTTCTCGGTCGCGTTCATGCCGGCGGCCGGCTCGTCGAGCGCGATCAGCTGCGGATCGGTCGCGAGCGCGCGCGCGATCTCCAGCCGCCGCTGGTCGCCGTACGACAGCGTGCGGGCCTTGTAGTCGGCGAACTTGCCGATGCCAACGTACTCGAGCAGCTCGTGCGCGCGCTCGGCGATCGCGGCCTCCTCGGCCTTGAACCCGCCGGAGCGGAAGATCGCGCCGAAGACGCCCGAGCGCGTGCGCACATGCCGGCCGACCATCACGTTCTCGAGCGCGGTCATTTCGGCGAAGAGGCGGATGTTCTGGAAGGTGCGCGCGATGCCCGCCTTGGCGACTTCGTGCACCGCGGTCGGCTGATAGGGCTTGCCGGCCAGTTCGAAGCTGCCGCTGTCGGGCGAGTAGAGCCCGGTGATGACGTTGAAGAAAGTGGTCTTGCCGGCGCCGTTGGGGCCGATCAGCCCATAGACCTGGCCGCGCAGGATCTTGATGCCGACGTCGGAGAGGGCCTGCAGGCCGCCGAAGCGCTTGGAAATGCCGCGGACGTCGAGGATGGTTTCTGTCATGTTGCGCCCCTGACTCACGGATTGATCGACATCGGGCGCGAGGCGGCACCGGGCACTTCGTCGGCCGGCGTCTCGATGCCGGGCGCTGCCGCCGGCATGCCCGACGCCGGCAGCGTGGCGCCCCGGCGCGCCAGCGACTTGCCGTGTTCCGGCGAGGGCCAGAGGCCGCGCGGGCGCACCAGCATGATGATGATCATCGCCAGCGCGATGAAGAGCTGGCGCAGGATCGAGGCATCGAGCCGGCCGCCGGTCATCGACTGCAGCGGCGCGGCGACGTAGCGCAGCACTTCGGGCAGCGCGGACAGCAGGATCGCCCCCAGGATCACGCCCGGCAGATGGCCGATGCCGCCCAGCACCACCATCGAGACGATCATCACCGACTCCATGAGGCTGAAGGACTCGGGCGACACGAAGCCCTGGAAGGACGCGAACATCGCGCCGGAAACACCGCCGAAACTGGCTCCCATGGCGAAGGCCAGCAGCTTCATGTTGCGGGTGTTGATGCCCATCGCCTTGGCGGCGATCTCGTCCTCGCGGATCGCCATCCAGGCGCGACCGATGCGCGAGAGCTGCAGGCGGTGCGAAACCAGGATCGTGAAGACCACGAACATCAGGAACAGGTAGTAGTAGAGCGTCACCGACGAGATCGTGTAGTCCCCGATCTTCAGCGCCTTGCCCAGGTTGAGGCCCCAGAAGTGCACCGGATCGATGGCCGTGATGCCCTTGGGCCCGTTGGTGATGTTGACCGGATGGTCCAGGTTGTTCAGGAACACGCGGATGATCTCGCCGAAGCCGAGCGTCACGATCGCAAGATAGTCGCCGCGAAGCTTGAGCGTTGGCGCGCCCAGCAGCGCGCCGAACAGGCCGGCCACCAGCAGCGCCAGCGGCACCACCACCACCAGCGACACGTGCAGCCCGTTCGGGAACATCGCCTTGATGGCCGGGAAGGTGTCGGTCAGGTGCGGCGAGCTCAGCAGTGCGAACAGGTAGGCGCCGATGGCGAAGAAAGCCACGTAGCCGAGGTCGAGCAGGCCGGCATAGCCCACCACGATGTTGAGGCCGAGCGCCAGCATCACGTACAGCAGCGCGATGTCGGCGATCCGCACCCAGGCATTGCCCTGGGACTGCAGCAGCAGCGGCAGCGCGAGCACCAGCACCGCGCCCACCACGTACAGGAAGAGGTTCTTGCTGTTCTTCATGGCGTCCTCCTCAGGCCCGGTCCGCCACGCGCTCGCCGAGCAGGCCGGAGGGCCGCAGCGTGAGCATGACGATCAGCACGATGAAGGCAAAGATGTCGCTGTAGTGGCTGCCCAGCACATCGCCGGTGAGTGCACCGATGTAGCCCGAGCCGATGGCCTCGATCAGCCCGAGCAGGATGCCGCCGACCACCGCCCCGGCGAGGTTGCCGATGCCGCCGAACACCGCCGCCGTGAAGGCCTTGAGGCCGGGAATGAAGCCCATCGCATGCTGCGCGATGCCGTAGTTGGAGGCGTACATCACGCCGGCCACCGCCGCCAGCACGGCGCCGATGATGAAGGTGGCCGAGATCACCATGTCCGGGCGGATGCCCATCAGCGCGGCGACCCGCGGGTTCTCGGCGGTGGCGCGCATCGCGCGGCCCAGCTTGGTGTAGTTGACCAGCCAGGTGAGGATCGCGAGGCAGATCGCCGTCACGCTGAGGATCATCACCTGGGTCGGCGAGATCACCGCGCCGCCGATGTGGATCGGGGTGGTGGACAGCAGGTTCGGATACGCCTTGTTGGTCGGCTTCCAGATGATCATCGCCAGCGTCTGCAGCAGGATCGACATGCCGATCGCGGTGATCAGCGGCGCCAGCTTGGGGCTGTTGCGCAGCGGCCGGTAGGCCACTTTCTCGATCACGAAATTGAGGGTGGCGGCGACCACGCAGGCAATGAGCAGGGCGATCAGCAGGATCAGCCAGCCCGGCGTGCCGGGCATCGACTCCTGCATGAGCCCGATGATGCTCCAGCTGGTCAGCGCGCCGACCATCAGCACTTCCCCGTGCGCGAAATTGATGAGGTTGATGATGCCGTACACCATGGTGTAGCCCAAGGCTATCAAGGCGTACATGCTGCCTAGAACCAGACCGTTGATGATCTGCTGCAGCAAGATGTCCATACGAGAATCCCTTTTTGTATCGACGCCCTCGAGAGGCGCCTGGCTGGCCCTGCGCACTGATCAAGCGCTAGGGCTTCTCTTAGCAAAAAACCCGCCAACATGTGACGACGGCGGGTTTGTGGCGGGATTGTAGTGACGCCAGATCGCCGTTCCAGTGCGGATTCGACGGGGTTTTCCCGCTGGCGGATTGCCACGCAGGTTGGCCGCGCAAGGGAGTACTGATGCGGCTGCAGCTGCGTATCAGCGGCTGGCGTCCTGGTTGCGTTTTCGCAATTCGCGCAGCTTTTCCGCAATGCGGATTTCGAGTCCGCGCTCCACCGGACGGTAGAACGCAGACGGCGCGACGCCTTCGGGCAGGTAACTCTCGCCGGCCGCGAAGCCACCCTCCTCGTCGTGCGCGTAGCGGTAGCCCTTGCCGTAGTCGAGCTGCTTCATGAGCTTGGTCGGCGCATTGCGCAGGTGCATCGGCACCGGCCGCGTGCCGTCCGACTGGATGAAGGCCTTGACCTCGTTGTAGGCCTTGTAGACCGCGTTGGACTTCGGCGCCACCGCGAGATAGACCACGCACTGGGCCAGCGCCAGTTCGCCTTCCGGCGTGCCGAGCCGCTCGTAGACCTCGGCCGCATCGAGCGCCATGCGCAGCGCACGCGGGTCGGCCAGGCCGATGTCCTCGCTCGCCATGCGCACCAGCCGGCGTGCCATGTAGCGCGGATCGGCGCCGCCGTCGAGCATGCGGACGAACCAGTAGAGGGCCGCATCCGGATCGCTGCCGCGCACCGACTTGTGGAGCGCGGAGATGGTGTCGTAGAACTGCTCGCCACCCTTGTCGTAGCGCCGCAGCCGCTCGCCGAGCACACGCAGCAGCCATTCGTCCGCGAGGGTGTCGAGCTTCTCGGCGCGGGCCGCCACCGCCAGGGTTTCGAGCGTATTGAGCAGGCGCCTGGCGTCGCCATCGGCATAGGCGACCAGGCGATCGACCGCCTCGGCATCGATCGCCGGCACCGCCTGGATGCCTTGCGCCCGTTCCACGATCTTCTTGAGATCGGCCTCGCCGAGCGGCTGCAGCACGTACACCGCGGCCCGGGACAGCAGCGCCGAGTTGACCTCGAAGGACGGGTTCTCGGTGGTCGCGCCGATGAAGGTGAACAGGCCCGACTCCACATGCGGCAGGAAGGCATCCTGCTGGCTCTTGTTGAAGCGATGCACCTCGTCGACGAAGACGATGGTGCGGCGCTGCTCGAGCCCGTCGCGCGCCGCGGTGGCGCGTTCGACCGCGTCGCGGATGTCCTTCACGCCGCCGAGCACCGCGCTGATGCTCAGGAACTGGGCATCGAAGGCATCGGCCATCAGCCGCGCGATGGTCGTCTTGCCGGTGCCGGGTGGGCCCCAGAGGATGCACGAATGCGGCTGGCCGGACTCGAAGGCGATGCGCAGCGGCATGCCGGGGCCCAGCAGATGCTGCTGGCCGATCACCTCGCCCAGGGTGCGCGGGCGAAGTCGTTCAGCGAGAGGTTGGTGGGTGGAGGTGGCCATCCGCGGCCCGCCCTACTGGCGGATCACGTCGGCGCCGCTCGGCACCTTGAACTGGAAGGTCGCGGCCGGCAGCGGCGGGTTGACCTCGACCTTGCCGAACTTCAGCGCCGAGCGCTGGCCGAAGCTGTCCAGGATCTCGAGCGCGGACAGCGCATCGCCCTGGAAGCCGATCTGCACGCTCTGCAACTGGCCGTCCTTGCTCTTGGGCGTCGCCTTGACCCACTGCAGCCCGTCGCGCTCGGGTGCGGCCTCGAGCGCGAAGTCGGCCTGCAGCGCCCGCAGGTCGGGCGCGGCGGCGATCAGCGCGGCGGGCGTCGATCCGAGGGCCTGCGCCTGCTTGCGCTGCGTGACCTGGTTCAGGTCGGCGTCGTAGAGCCAGAGCGTCTCCCCGTCGGCGACGATGCTCTGGACAAAGGGCTTCTTGTAGTCGAACCTGAACTTGCCCGGCCGCTGGAACTCGAAACTGCCGGTCGAGACCTTGGCCCGCGGCTCCAGGCCTTCCTTGGGCGGTGCGGTCACGGTCTGGGTGAACTCGGCGCGCCCCGACTTGACGGTCTTCACGAAGGCCTCGAGGCTTTCCAGGCCGCCGGCCCAGGCACCGCCCGCCACCGCCGCCAGCAATGCGCCTGCAATCAATTTCTTCATCAACATTCCGTTCCTCGACGGCCTGCAAGGCCAGGCGCGTTGGTGAAACACCGCGGAACCGGCTTCGCCGGGCCGCTGGTGTTGCCCCCGGTAGGGGGTGGGCGTCCGACACGAAGTGCGGACAACCTGGGGGCGAGCTTATTCCGTTCTTGCGGGCACCAGGATCTCGCGCTGGCCGCTGCCGCTCATCGCGCTCACGAGGCCGGCATTCTCCATGTCCTCGACCAGCCGGGCGGCGCGGTTGTAGCCGATCTTCAGATGGCGCTGCACCAGCGAGATGCTGGCCTTGCGGTGCTTGAGCACGACCTCGACCGCCTGGTCGTACATCGGGTCCTTCTCGCCGCCGCCATCGCCACCGCCTTCGCCCAGCACATCGCCGTCACCGTCGACCGTGCCGCCTTCGAGCACGCCCTCGATGTAGTCCGGCTCGCCCTGCGACTTCAGATACGCCACGACACGGTGGACCTCTTCATCGCTCACGAAGGCGCCGTGCACGCGCACCGGCAGGCCGGTGCCGCTCGGCATGTAGAGCATGTCGCCCATGCCCAGCAGCGCCTCGGCGCCCATCTGGTCGAGGATGGTGCGCGAGTCGATCTTGCTCGAGACCTGGAAGGCGATGCGGGTCGGGATGTTGGCCTTGATCAGGCCGGTGATCACGTCCACGCTGGGCCGCTGCGTCGCCAGGATCAGGTGGATGCCGGCCGCGCGCGCCTTCTGCGCCAGGCGCGCGATCAGCTCCTCGATCTTCTTGCCGACCACCATCATCAGGTCGGCCAGTTCGTCGATCACGACCACGATGTGCGGTTCGCGCGCGAGGGGCTCGGGGCTGTCGGGGGTCAGGCTGAAGGGGTTGTAGATGAACTCCTCGCGCGCCTTCGCCTCGTCGATCTTGACGTTGTAGCCGGCCAGGTTGCGCACCCCCAGCTTGCTCATCAGCTTGTAGCGGCGCTCCATCTCGGCCACGCACCAATTGAGGCCGTGGGCCGCCTGGCGCATGTCGGTCACGACCGGCGCCAGCAGGTGCGGGATCCCTTCGTAGACCGACATCTCGAGCATCTTCGGGTCGATCATCAGCAGGCGCACATCGCGCGCCTCGGCCTTGTACAAGAGGCTCAGGATCATCGCGTTGATGCCCACCGACTTGCCCGAACCGGTGGTACCGGCCACCAGCACGTGCGGCATCTTGGCCAAGTCGGCCACCACCGGGTTGCCGATGATGTCCTTGCCCAGGCCCATCGTGAGCATCGACTTGCCCTCGTTGTAGACCTGGGAGCCCAGGATCTCGCTGAGCCTGATCGACTGCCGCTTGGCGTTCGGCAACTCGAGCGCCATGTAGTTCTTGCCGGGAATGGTCTCGACCACGCGGATCGACACCAGCGACAGCGAGCGCGCCAGGTCCTTGGCGAGGCCGACGATCTGCGAGCCCTTGACGCCGGTGGCGGGCTCGATCTCGTAGCGCGTGATCACCGGACCGGGCGAGGCCAGCACCACCCGCACCTCGACGCCGAAGTCCTTGAGCTTCTTCTCGATCATGCGAGAGGTCATCTCGAGCGTGTCCGGCGACACGGTTTCCTGGCGCATCTGCGCGGCATCGAGCAGGTCGACCTGCGGCAGCTTGCTGTCGGGCAGTTCGCGGAACAGCGGCTTCTGGCGCTCCTTGGCCACCCGGTCGCTCTTGGGCACTTCGGCCAGCGCCGGCTCGATCTGCACCGGCGGCGAGGGCGCGCGGCGCTTGAGCCGCGGAATGATGCGCAGTTCTTCGTCGGGCGCCTCGGGCTCGGGGCCCGGGTCGGCGGCGGACAGTTCCTCGCGCTCGCGCACCGCCTGCTTGCCCAGCGCGATGTCCTGGGCGATCTCGCGCTTCTCGCGCCGCGACTCGAACAGCGAATACAGGCGCGTTCCGATGCGCTCGGCGATCTGGCCCCAAGAGAAGCGAAACACCAGTGCCGAGCCGATCACGCCACCGGCGATCGCGATCAGCGCCGAGCCGGTGAAGCCCATCCACTTGACGCTGGCCGGCCCGACCAGGTAGCCGAGCACGCCACCGCCGTGCCCCGGCAAGCGGAACTCGAGCCGGTAGAGGCGCGACCATTCGAGCATCGCGCTGGCGCACAGCAGCAGGATCAAACCGAACCAGAAGGCGAGACGGCTGCGATTGAAGGGGCCGCGCGGCGGCTGCTCGCCCGAGGGCTCCTCGCCACCGCGCATCCAGCCGGCCAGCGATGACAGCCAGACGCGCAGCCCGGCCGCCAGGCACCACCAGACCGAATAGCCGGCCAGGAAGTAGCTCGCGTCGGCCAGCCAGGCGCCGATGCGGCCACCCCAGTTCTTGACCTCGCCACCGGTGCCGGAGGTCGACCAGGCGGCATCCGAGGGCGTGAAGCTCAGCATCGCGAGCAGCCAGAACAAGAGCACCACGAAACCCGCGATGAGGGTGATTTCGTGCGCGAATCGCATCGCGCGCAGCCGCACCGGCTGCGCCTCGCCGGGCGAGGAGTTCTGAAGGGTATTGAGCGAATAAGTCATGAAAGGCACGCCGTCCGGCCCGCGATGGCGGGCAGGTCCGGCAAAACTACAACGAAAACGCCCGCGGCCGCGTTGTCAGGGCCGGCGACGTTGTGGCCGGCGCGTTGCGGCGCCGCCGGCCTGACGGTCAGGTGAGCGATGAGAGTCGTTCCTTGACGATCATCGAGCCATCGGGCTGGGTCTGGACGAAGCCGCGCTCCTCCAGATCCTTCATGACGCGGCTCACCATCTCGCGCGAGGCGCCGACCATCTTCGCCAGGTCCTGGCGCGAGATCTTGTCGCGCACCTTGAGGTTGCCCTCTCCGTCGTCGACCGCGAATTCGAGCAGCGAGCGCGCCACGCGGCCGTAGACGTCCATCAGCGCCAGCGACTCGATCTTGCGATCGGCGTGACGCAGGCGCGCCACCAGGCCGCGCATGATGTTGTAGGACATCGAGGAGTTCTCGGGCAGGCAGCGCGCGAAGGCGTCGCGATCGAGCATCAGCACATCGGTCTGGATCTCGGTGCGCACCGTGGCCGAATGCGGCTCGTCGTCGATCATGCTCATCTCGCCGACGTAGTCGCCCGGATGCAGCGTCGCGAGAATGACCTCCYGCCCACGGCTGTCGGTGCTCATGACACGGGCCCGGCCGGTCAGAATGATGTACAGGGCATCCGACTTCTTGCCTTGTTCGACGACGACCTCGGCGCGCTTGAAGCGCTTCTTGACGATCGCATCGGCGATGCTCGCGGACTGGGCGGGCGTCAGCGCTGCGAACAACGGCACGCGACGGAGCAATTCAAGATTGGACAACATCGACATTCATCAATCCCCGATTCGGCGCGACTCAAAAACCGATGGATAAATACAATCGCGCGCATTGAAAGGAGTCGCCGGACGGGCTTGAACCGAACGGTGATACTCCATATCTATAAACCACCCTGAAAATGTACACGCTGCTGCAGCGTCAATCCTAGGTTTTCTACTCATGTCATCCCCACTGCACGCTAAGGTTCTCATTCTCGGCTCCGGCCCGGCCGGTTACACCGCCGCAGTCTACGCGGCCCGCGCCAACCTCGAACCCATGCTGATCACCGGCATGGCGCAAGGCGGCCAACTCATGACGACGACCGACGTCGACAACTGGCCGGCCGATGTCCATGGCGTGCAAGGTCCCGACCTGATGCAGCGCTTCCTGGAGCACGCCGAGCGCTTCAAGACCCAGATCGTCTTCGACCACATCAACAAGGTCGACTTCAGCAAGCGCCCCTTCACCCTGACGGGCGACAGCGGCACCTACACCTGCGACGCGCTGATCATCGCCACCGGCGCCTCGGCCAAGTACCTCGGGCTCGACTCCGAGCAGCACTTCATGGGCCGCGGCGTCTCGGGCTGCGCCACCTGCGACGGTTTCTTCTACCGCGAGCAGGAAGTCTGCGTGATCGGCGGCGGCAACACCGCGGTCGAGGAGGCGCTCTACCTGTCGAACATCGCGAGCAAGGTCACGCTGGTGCACCGCCGCGACAAGTTCCGCGCCGAACCGATCCTGATCGACAAGCTGCATGCCAAGGTGGCCGAAGGCAAGATCGAGCTCAAGGTGCACAACACGCTGGACCAGGTGCTCGGCGACGACTCCGGCGTGACCGGTGTCCGCCTGAAGAACACCCAGACCGGCACCACCGAGGACCTTCAGCTCAAGGGCTGCTTCATCGCGATCGGGCACCATCCCAACACCGACATCTTCCAGGGCCAGCTCGAGATGAAGGACGGCTACATCCTCACCCGCTCCGGCCTGCAGGGCTTCGCGACCATGACCAGCGTGCCCGGCGTTTTCGCCGCCGGCGACGTCCAGGACCATGTCTACCGCCAGGCGATCACCAGTGCCGGCACGGGGTGCATGGCAGCGCTGGACGCCCAGCGCTTCTTGGAGCAGTAAGCTCGCCCCCAGGTTGCCCGGCACTTCGTGTCCGGGCGCCCACCCCCTACCGGGGGCAACACCAGAGGCCCGGCAAAGCCGGTTCCTCGGTGCTTCACCGCGGGGCCTGGCTGCGCAGGCCCTTTTCGGAGGGTTTGGGCTATAATCCAAGGCTTTGCCGAATTTGACGCCCTGCGTCGGTCGGTGATATCGGGGTACCGCCACCCGTTTCTGGCGAGGTCAAGCTGCAAACCACCCACGCAACCCTGCTGCGTTGCTTTGGTGCCAGCTGTTCAAGAAAGAGTGTCCAACATGGCACGCGTCTGCGAAGTCACGGGCAAAGGCCCGATGGTCGGAAACAATGTTTCCCACGCCAACAACAAAACCAAGCGCCGGTTCCTGCCGAACCTGCAATACCGTCGTTTCTGGGTCGAAACGGAAAACCGCTGGGTTCGCCTGCGGGTTTCGAGCGCTGCCCTGCGCCTGATCGACAAGAACGGCATCGACGCCGTGCTCGCAGACCTGCGCGCACGCGGCCAAGCTTAAGGAGCTGAATCATGGCAACGAGCAAAGGCGGACGCGAAAAGATCAAGCTGGAATCCACCGCGGGTACCGGCCACTTCTACACGACCAGCAAGAACAAGAAGACGATGCCTGAAAAGATGTCGATCATGAAGTTCGACCCGAAGGCGCGCAAGCACGTCGAGTACAAGGAAATCAAGCTGAAGTAATTCAGCGCTTTCCAACAGAGAACCCGCTGCGATCCAGCGGGTTTTTTGTTGCCCGTCAATTCTTGCAGGCGAGAAAAAGCCGGCTCGAAAGCCGGCTTTTTAGTGAGAGCGCAGCAGCGTCAGGCGCGGGCGGCACGCAGGCGGGTGGAGAAGTCGCGCAGTCCGGCAATGCCACTGGCCTCCGCGCGGTGGCACCAGGCCGCCAGGTCGGCGGCCAGCTGCTCGCGCGATTGCGAGGTGTTGAGCCACAGCTGGCGCAGCTCTTCGCGCATCGTCACCATCTTGTCGAGCACCGGGTGGGCGGCACGCGCCTGAACCAGGTTCGAGCGCAAGGCAGCCGGCACCTTGTCGTCGTCGCGGTGCAGCCAGTTCTTGGCCGCCTTCAGCACCGACAGGTCGGCCCCCTTGGCCTTGAGCTGAGCGAGTTCGTCGCGGGTGGCGCGGCGCATTTCGCGGGCATAGCCGGCCATCACTTCGTAGCGGTTGGCAATGACGGCCTCGAGGGTCTTCTCGTTGGCCACCGGCACCACGTCGCCCATCTGCAGCTTCGGCGGCAGCTTCTTGACCTTGGCCCAGCCGATCTTCTGCATCAGGCTGATGTAGACCCAGCCGATGTCGAACTCGTACTTCTTGACGGAGAACTTGGCCGAGGTCGGGTAGGTGTGGTGGTTGTTGTGCAGTTCTTCACCGCCGATGATGATGCCCCACGGGATCAGGTTGGTGCTGGCATCCGTCGCTTCGAAGTTGCGATAGCCCCAGTAGTGGCCGATGCCATTGACGACGCCGGCGGCCCAGAACGGGATCCAGAGCATCTGGACAGCCCAGACCGTCAATCCGAGCATGCCGAACAGGGCGACGTTGATGATCAGCATCAGGCCGACACCCTGCCAGCTGTAGCGCGTGTACAGGTTGCGCTCGATCCAGTCGTCGGGCGTGCCGTGGCCGAAACGCTCCATCGTTTCCTTGTTCTTCGATTCCTTGCGGTACAGCTCGGCGCCGCGCCACATGACTTCGTCGATGCCCTTGACCTGCGGGCTGTGCGGGTCATCCACGGTTTCGCACTTGGCGTGGTGCTTGCGGTGGATGGCCACCCACTCCTTGGTCACCATGCCGGTGCCCAGCCAGAGCCAGAAGCGGAAGAAATGCGAGGGGATCGGCCCCAGGTCCATGGCCCGGTGCGTCTGCGTACGGTGCAGGAAGATCGTGACCGCGGCGATCGTGATGTGCGTGGTGACGAGCGTGTACAGCACGACTTGCCACCATGTGAGGTCCCACAAGCCGTTTCCGAGCCAGTCGATGGCCGCGTTCAGAACGGCAGAGTCAGGGGGCAACATTGAATTCAGTACTCCATGGCCGCACGAAGGTGCAGCCTTCAGGTAACCAGCGATTTTAAAGGTTCGAGCCTGAAAAGGGGCTTAAATCCTTGATACGTCGCAAGTTTTACCCTTTCTTTGGAGCCTGCTGCCTATTTCCGGTTCCACACGGCGGCAAAAAAACCGTCGGTGGCATGGCGATGGGGCCAGAGCCGCAGGTAGCGCGTCCCGCGCTCGCCGCCGGCGCACAGGGCCTCGGCGCCCGCCACCTTGAGTCCGGCCAGCAGTTCCGCGGCGTCCTGGGCTTCGAAATCCGGATTGGCGGCGCCGAACGCCTCGGCGATGGCCTCGTTTTCCTCCGGCAGCACGCTGCAGGTGGCGTAGACCAGCCGGCCACCCGATTTGACCAGCCGCGCCGCGCTCTGCAGGATCGCGGCCTGCTTGGCCGTCAGTTCCTGCACCGACTGCGGCGACTGGCGCCATTTCAGGTCCGGGTTGCGCCGCAAGGTGCCGAGCCCCGAACAGGGCGCATCGACCAGCACCCGGTCGATCTTGCCGGCCAGCCGCTTGATGCGGTCGTCGCGTTCATGGGCGATTGCGGCCGGATGCACGTTCGACAGACCGCTGCGCGCCAGCCGCGGCTTCAGGGCGTCGAGCCGGTGCGCCGAGGTGTCGAAGGCATAGAGCCGGCCGGTGTTGCGCATGGTGGCGCCGATGGCCAGCGTCTTGCCGCCGGCACCGGCGCAGAAATCGACCACCATTTCGCCGCGCTTGGCATCCAGCAGCAGCGCCAGCAACTGCGAGCCCTCGTCCTGCACCTCGACCGCGCCGCGCGTGAACGCGTCGAGCTTGTTGAGCGCCGGCTTGCCGTCGATGCGCAGGCCCCAGGGAGAGAACGGCGTGGCGACCGCCTTGATCGCCGCCTTGGCCAGTTCCTTCTGCACCTCGGGCCGCTTGTCGGTCAGCGCGTTGACCCGCAGATCGAGCGGCGCCGGCTGCTGCAGGCTTTCCACCAGGGGCCAGAACTGGTCGCCGAGCTGCGCCTTGAGCGGCGCCACGAGCCATTCGGGCAAGTTGTGCCGGTGGCGTTCGAGCAGGTCGTCCTGCTTGACCGCGTCGCAATTGTCGAGCCAGCGCTTTTCAGTCTCGTTGAGCGCGCTCTTGAGGAAGTCGCGCGGGCCGTAAAAGCCCAGGATCGCCATCCGGCGCTCCTTCGGCCCGCTGCCGGAGGGCGACAGATGATCGAACAGGAGCTTCTTGCGCAGCACCGTATAGACGGTCTCCGCCAGGGTGGCGCGCTCGCGCGGGCCGAACTCGCGGTGGTCGCGGAAGAAGCGCGAAACGACCTGGTCGGCCGGGTGATCGAATTTCAGAACCAGGCCGACCAGGTCGGCGGTGGCGTCAAGCAGGGCTTTGGGGTGCATGCCCCCATTGTCTCAGTCGTGGCCGCTCCGGCCTCCATGGGCGGTTCGAGTCCAGATCGCGCCGAACGCCTGCCGCTCGATTTGCTCGAGCGTCGGCGAATGACCGGCCCACAGCACCAGAGCGGCGCCCGGCAGGCTCAGGGTCTGTTCGAGCTGCCGGCACAGCTGCCAGCGCTCGTCGTCGCCCAGGAGCGGCAGCTCGAGAAAAACCACGTAGGCGCGCCGCCATGGGAATTCGCGCAGGTTCTTGCGCACCAGCCAGGCCCGCGAGACCGGGCTGCAGCGCACCAGGTCGGCCCGCAGCTCGCCGAGTTCGAATTCGCTCAGGTCATGGCGGGTGATCTGGCTGAAGCAAGGCGTGGCAGTGATCTCTTCCCAGGCACGCTGCTCGGCCTCCTCCGCCGTCTTGGCCCGTTCGCGCCAGAGCTTGAGCGCACGTTCGTCGTGGCCGCCCGCATCCGGATCCTCGAGCAGCGCGACCGCCGTCTTCGCGGCCCACCAGCGGCTGGCCATGCTCGATTCGTGCAGTCGCTCGAGCACCGCGAGCCGGGCGCCACGCTCGCGGGCCGGCAGCAGTTGCGCCAGGCCACGCAAGGCCCCCGGATGGTTCTCGGTGAGCTGCAGGGCACGCTCGTAGTGCCCACGCACGTCGGCCGCGGCATCGATCCGGCGCGCGCAGTCAGCCCACTCGACCATCTCGTCGGCGTTGTTGCGGCCGGCGCTGGCCGCGAGGATGGCAACGCGCTCGCGCACCCGCACCAGATAGGCGTGATGCTGCTTCCAGTCATTGGCGTGCGCGCGGCGCCAGTCGTTGTCGAAATGCGCAATCCACCTGGGCGCATCGGCGAGCAGGCCCAACGCCGATTTGGCCGACCAGGCCGGCAGGCCGGGCCTTTCGTCGAGCGCTTCCAGACGGTCCCGCAGCACCGGGTGCGTATCGTCGACATCGCTGACGCTGCGCAGCGCGGCACGCAGCGCGGAGCGCGCGAAGTCCGGGACGACCGGTTCGCACAACTGCGGCGCCAGCGCCGAGAACGGGCCGACCGGGATCGGCTCGTCGACCGCCAGCGACCAGTGCGCGGGCCAGAATTGCTCGGCATACCAGGCGCTCTTGACCACGATCTCGGTGAGCGCGCCAGCCACCACCCGCGTGCCCAGCAGCCGGGCCGCGACGCGGTCGGCCTCGTATTCGTCCTGGCGCGCCAGTGCGAAGGTCTTGGCGGCGAAGCGCGGGAAATACCAGCGGAAGAAGGCCTGCGAGGCGAAGGCCATCACGCCGTCGTCGCGCTGGAAACTGGCGTCCAGCTTGAGCCACGACATCCGCGTGCGATAGATCCACGCGCTGAGCTTGCCGTGGTTGCCGCGCAGGTGCCCGTACTCGTGCGCCAGCACCGACAACAGGCGGCGGCGATCCAGCGCCATCAGCAGCGGCAGGCCGATGCTGAGGTGGTTGACCGCGCCGCCGAAGAGCCCGAAGCGCGGCAGCTGGCGAATGCTGGCGTTGAATTCGCTGTCGAGGAAGACCCGGTGCACCGGCGGGCCGTCGATGCGCTTGCGGATCCGGTCCAGCGCCTCGAACAGTGCCGGCGCATCCTCGCGCTCCAGCGGCACGCCCTCGGGCTCGTCGAAACGCACCCACAGCGCACGCAGCGTGGCCCACAGCAACCCGAGCGCGAACAGGAGCAGCCAACCGCGCGTGAAGTTGAATCTTCCTCCCTGGCCGAGGCCGCCGACCACCCAGGCGATGATGCCGATCGCGAGGGCCAGGCAGGCGATGACCCAGAGATAGCCCAGGGCGGCGAAAACCGCGACCCCGCGCCGGTAGCCGCTGCTGTCGTCCGCGCTGGCATGCTCGCTCAGGCGCACGAGATGAACAAAATCCGCCCTATCCATCCCGACCTTTCAGTTCCTCGAAGGAAACAACCCGCATGAACGACGACGACCTGCCACCCCTGATCGAGACGCCTCCCGGCCGCTACCGCCACTACAAGGGCGGCGAGTACGAAGTACTCGGCACGGTGCGCCACAGCGAGACGCTGGAGCCGATGACGCTTTACCGCGCGCTCTACGGCGAACGCGGACTGTGGGTACGCCCGGCCGCCATGTTCGGCGGCTGCGTGGAGATCGACGGCTCGTCACAGTTGCGCTTCGCGAAGCTCGAACAGGAAAAATGAGACCTGCCGGATTGTGTCATTTTGTTTCCACAAGCCAGGCCGCAATCGCTTGCGGGTAAACCCGGTGTTCGTGAACCAGAACACGTTCCGCCAGCGTCGCTGGGGTGTCGTCGGGCAGCACCGGCACCACCGCCTGCGCCAGGATCGGCCCATGGTCGAGTTCGACCGTCACTTCGTGCACCGTGAGCCCTGCCACCTTGCAGCCGGCCTCGATGGCGCGTTGGTGGGTATGGAGGCCGGGGAACGCCGGCAGCAGAGACGGATGGATGTTCAGCAGCCGGCGCGCGTAGCGGGTCACGAAGCCGGGTGTCAGGATGCGCATGAATCCCGCCAACACGACCAGCGCCGGCGCGTGCACGTCGATGGCCTCGGCGAGGGCGGCATCGAAGTCCTCCCGGCTGGTGAAATCCTTGTGCGAGACCACCGCGGTTGAAATGCCCCTGGCACGGGCGAGCGCCAGCCCCGGCGCGTCCGCCTTGTTGCTGATGACGGCGGCGACGCGGGCATCGAATCGGGCCGCCCAGCGCTCCTGCTCGGCGGCCCGCACGATGGCCGCCATGTTCGACCCGCCGCCGGAGATAAGGATCACAATGTTCTTCATGGGACGCGGGATTATCCGTGCTGCCTTTTCGCGCTCCGTGTTGTCGCGACGCGGACACCCCGAAAGCGCACGACCGTGCTAAAACCGGCGGTTCCGGAGACACGCCGCGCCCGCGGCGGTTCGATCAACACAGCGAGGCACGCATGGATTTGAGCTTCACGCCCGAAGAACAGAAGTTCCGCGAAGATATTCGCGCCTGGGTCAAAGAAAACCTTCCCCAAGACATCTCGCACAAGGTGCACAACGCGCTCGAACTGACGCGTGACGACCTGCAGCGATGGGCCAAGATCCTCGGCAAGAAGGGCTGGCTGGGCTACGGCTGGCCGAAGGAATTCGGCGGCCCCGGCTGGACCGCGGTCGAGAAGCACCTGTTCGAGGAAGAAGCCGCGCTGGCCGGCGCGCCGCGCATCATTCCCTTCGGTCCGGTGATGGTGGCGCCGGTCATCATGGCCTACGGCAACGCCGAGCAGCACAAGCGCTTCCTGCCGGGCATCGCCAGCGGCGAGGTCTGGTGGAGCCAGGGTTACAGCGAACCGGGTTCCGGCTCGGACCTGGCCTCGGTCAAGACCAAGGCCGAGCGCAAGGGCGACAAGTACATCGTCAACGGCCAGAAGACCTGGACCACGCTGGGCCAGTACGGCGAATGGATCTTCTGCCTGGTGCGCACCAGCAACGAGGGCAAGCCGCAGACCGGCATCAGCTTCCTGCTGATCGACATGAAGTCGCCGGGCGTCACGGTCCGCCCGATCAAGCTGCTCGACGGCGGCCACGAGGTCAACGAGGTCTTCTTCGACAACGTCGAGGTGCCGGCCGAGAACCTGATCGGCGAGGAGAACAAGGGCTGGACCTACGCCAAGCACCTGCTGTCGCACGAGCGCACCAACATCGCCGACGTCAACCGCGCCAAGCGCGAGCTCGAACGCGTCAAGCGCCTGGCCAAGAGCGAAGGCGTCTGGGAAGACGCCCGCTTCCGCGACGAGATCGCCAAGCTCGAGGTCGACGTGGTCGCGCTCGAGATGCTGGTGCTGCGCGTGCTGTCGGCCGCCACCTCGGGCAAGAACTCGCTCGACATCGCGGGCCTGCTGAAGATCAAGGGCAGCGAGATCCAGCAGCGCTATTCCGAGTTGATGATGCTGGCCGGCGGCCCCTACGCGCTGCCGCTGATCCGCGAAGCGATGGAAGCCGGCTGGCAAGGCGACTTCCCGGGCGGCCATCCGCAACTGGCACCGCTTTCGTCGACCTACTTCAACATGCGCAAGACCACCATCTACGGCGGCAGCAACGAAGTGCAGCGCAACATCGTCGCGCAGACGGTCTTGGGTTGAACGCGAACTCACAAGGATCAGGCAATGGACTTCAATTTTTCCGATGACCAGCAGCAGCTTCGCGACGCGGTCGCCAAGTGGGTCGAAAAAGGCTACGGTTTCGAGCGCCGCCGCGCCATCGAGGCCGCGGGCGGCTTCTCGCGCGAGGCCTGGGACGAACTGGCGGAACTGGGCCTGGGCGGCCTCTATATCCCCGAGGACGAGGGCGGCCTGGGCATGGGCCCGGTCGAAGGCATGGTCGTGATGGAAGAGCTGGGCCGCGGCATCGTGCTCGAGCCGCTGGCGCAATCGTTCATCGCCGGCGCCCTGCTCGCCGGCCATGCCGACGCCGACACCAAGGACAACTGGCTGCCGCGCATCGCAGGCGGGCAGGCGCTGGTGGTGCTGGCCTACCAGGAGCGCAAGGCGCGCTACCGGCTCGACGTCTGCGAGGCCAAGGCGCAGAAGGCCGGCAACGGCTTCACCGTGCACGGCACCAAGAGCCTGGTGCCGGCCGGCGACGAAGCCGATGCCTTTCTGGTGCCGGCCCAGCTCGACGGCAAGATGGCCCTCTTCCTGGTCGAGCGCGCTGCCGACGGCGTCGCGGCACGCGGCTACGGCACCCAGGACGGCAGCCGCGCGGCCGAAGTCGTGTTCGACGGCGCGGCCGCCACGCTGGTCACCCGCGACGGCCTGGCCGCACTCGAGCACGGAGTCGACATCGGCATCGCCTCGACCTGCGCCGAAGCCGTGGGCGTGATGGACCAGGCGCTCGCGGTCACGGTCGACTACATGAACACGCGCAAGCAGTTCGGCGTCGCGATCGCCACCTTCCAGGCGCTGCGCCACCGCGTCGCCGACATGAAGATGCAGCTCGAGCTGGCCCGCTCGATGAGCTACTACGCGAGCCTGAAGCTCAATGCCCCGGCCGCCGAACGCCGCCAGGCGATGGCCCGCGCCAAGTACCAGCTCGGTGCCTCGATGCGTTTCGTGGGCCAGCAGTCCGTGCAGCTGCACGGCGGCATCGGCGTGACCGACGAATACATCGGCAGCCACTACTTCCGCAAGCTCACGCAGCTCGAGATGACCTTCGGCGACAGCCTGCACCACCTGGGCGAAGTGTCGGCCCGCATGCAGGACACGGCAGGCGTCTTCGCCTGAACTGTTGCTCGCCCCCAGGTTGGGCTCACTTCGTGTAGCCCGCCCACCCCCTGCCGGGGGCAACACCAGCGGCCCGGCAAAGCCGGTTCCGCGGTGTTTCACGAAGGGGCCTGGCTTCGCCGGCCGCGGACTGCAGTCTTGCTATGGCTGCATCAGCCGTGCAGCCTCGAGCTTTGGGGCAGGTGCGCCATCAGGAATTCCATCTGGTCGGCCAGGATCCGGCGGTTGCGCAGGATGAAGTCTTCCCACAGGCTGGGCACGTAGGGCGCGTAGAGCAGCGCCATCCCGGCCTGCTCGGGCGTGCGGCTGCTCTTGCGGTGATTGCAGGGCCGGCAGGCCGTGACCACGTTCATCCAGGTGTCGATTCCCTTTTGAGCGAACGGGATGATGTGCTCGCGCGTGAGTTCTTCCTCGCCGAAGTGGCCGCCGCAGTAGGCGCAGACGTTGCGGTCGCGCGCGAACAGCTTGCTGTTGGTCAGGCCGGGGCGCTGCGTGAAGGGATTGATGCGCGGCACGCCCTTGGTGCCGATGATGCTGTTGATCGCGATCTGCGATTGCTGGCCGGTGACCGCGTTGTGGCCGCCCCGGAACACCGCCACCTGCGCGCCTACCTCCCAGCGGACCTCGTCGGAGGCATAGTGGATCACCGCCTGCTCGAGCGAAATCCACGATTGGGGCAGCCCTTGGGCCGACAGCTTCAAGACCTTCACACACGTCTCCTCTGACCAGAGAAACCACGGAAAGACCGATCACCGGCGCTTGCCACACGCACTTGCGTGCAGCGCACTGCGTCACAATATACCGGTTTTGTGACAAAAGGCCCTGATGTGCCCATTCCATGGGCGCGAAGTGCTATCAAAAAGATACCAAACGATGCAGGTCTTCCGGGGATTTCGGCATCCGGGCGTGGCTCCGGCCTGCGCCCTGACCATTGGCAATTTCGACGGTGTGCACCGTGGTCACCAGGCGATGCTGGGGCTGCTGAATACCGAGGCGCGCCTGCGCGGGCTGCCCAGCTGCGTGCTGAGTTTCGAGCCGCATCCGCGCGACTACTTCGCCGCGCTCAACAGGCGCCCCGAACTGGCGCCGGCGCGCATCGGCACCCTGCGCGACAAGCTCACCGAACTGGCCGCGGGCGGCGTGGCGCAGACCATCGTGCTGCCCTTCGACGCCCGGCTGGCCTCGCAGACGCCGGAGGAGTTCATCCAGCACGTGCTGATCGAGGGCCTGGGCGCGCGCTACGTGCTGGTCGGCGACGATTTCCGCTTCGGCGCCAGGCGCGCCGGCGACTACGCGATGCTCGACCGTGCCGGCGACCAGCACGGTTTCGACGTCGCGCGCATGAACAGCTACGAGGTGCATGGCCTGCGGGTCTCGAGTTCGGCCGTGCGCGAGGCGCTGGCCGACGGACGGATGGCCGATGTCCAGGCGCTGCTGGGACGGCCCTACGCGATTTCCGGCCACGTGGTCCATGGACGCAAGCTCGGCCGCGCGCTGGGCGCCTCGGCGCCGGGCCGCGACGACGGCTTCCGCACCCTCAACCTGCGCTTCAAGCACTGGAAGCCGGCCGCCAGCGGCATCTTCGCGGTCTTGGTGCACGGGCTGTCCGAGGCGCCGCTGCCCGGTGTGGCCAACCTCGGCGTCAGGCCTTCGCTCGACGCCAACGACGTCAACGCCGGGCGGGTGCTGCTGGAGACCCATTGCCTCGATTGGCCGGCCCATCTGGGCAGCGAAGGGGCCTACGGTAAAATCGTGCGCGTGGAACTGCTGCACAAACTGCACGACGAATTGCGCTACACCAGCCTCGAGGCCCTGACTGCGGGCATCGCGAAGGATGGCCGCGATGCGCGTGCCTTCTTTGCCTCCACGCACGCCGAGACCCATCGCCAGACCACGCGCGACCGAATTTAGAGCGGAACCCTCGCTTTCCGCCGCGTTCGGCCGCCTTGGGATGCAAGGGGCCGCATGCCCCCCTCGATCCCCGAGCGTTGCAAGGCAGCGCAGAATTCTGGAACTCCCATGGCTGACACCAAGACCGACGGCGCCACCGACTACCGCGCCACGCTGAACCTGCCCGACACCCCCTTCCCGATGCGCGGCGACCTGCCCAAGCGCGAGCCGGGCTGGGTCAAGGAGTGGAACGAGGAAGGCCTCTACCAGCGCCTGCGCGACGCCCGCCATGGCGCGCCCAAGTTCATCCTGCACGACGGCCCGCCGTACGCCAATGGCCAGATCCACATGGGCCACGCGGTCAACAAGATCCTGAAGGACATGATCACCAAGGCGCGCCAGCTCGAGGGCTTCGACGCGCTCTACGTGCCGGGCTGGGACTGCCACGGCCTGCCGATCGAGAACGCGATCGAGAAGAAGTACGGCCGCAACCTGAGCCGCGACGAGATGCAGGCCAAGAGCCGCGCCTACGCAACCGAGCAGATCGCCCAGCAGATGGGCGACTTCCAGCGCCTGGGCGTGCTGGGCGAGTGGGACCATCCGTACAAGACGATGGATTTCGCCAACGAGGCGGGCGAGATCCGCGCCTTCAAGCGCGTGATCGAGCGCGGCTTCGTCTACCGCGGCCTGAAGCCGGTGTACTGGTGCTTCGACTGCGGCTCCTCGCTGGCCGAGTTCGAGATCGAATACGCGGACAAGAAGTCGCAGACCCTCGACGTCGCCTTCAAGGCGCACGACCCGGCCAGGCTGGCCGCCGCCTTCGGCCTGCCTGCGCTCGCGAAGGATGCCTTCGCCGTCATCTGGACCACCACCGCCTGGACCATCCCGGCCAACCAGGCCATCAACCTGAACCCCGAGCTCGACTACGCCCTGGTCGACACCGAGCGCGGCCTGCTGGTTCTCGCCGCGTCCCTGGTCGAGATGTGCATGAACCGCTATGCGCTCGACGGCACCGTGCTGGCCACGGTCAAGGGCGAGAAGCTCGGCGGGCTCGAGTTCGAGCATCCGCTGTACGACGTCGATGCCGGCTTTCGGCGCCTGTCGCCGGTTTACCTGGCCGACTACGCGACTGCCGACGACGGCACCGGCCTGGTCCACTCCTCGCCAGCCTATGGGGTGGACGACTTCAACTCCTGCATCGCGCACGGCGTGGCGTACGACGACATCCTGAACCCGGTGCAGGGCAACGGCTCGTACGCGCCCGACTTCCCCCTGTTCGGCGGGCAGAACATCTGGAAGGCGGTGCCGGTCATCATCCAGGCGCTGCGCGATGCCGGCCGCCTGCTGACGACCGAGGTCATCACCCACAGCTACCCGCACTGCTGGCGCCACAAGACGCCGGTGATCTACCGCGCGGCCGCCCAGTGGTTCATCCGCATGGACGAGGGCGAAGGCGTGTTCACCAAGGACAAGGCGCCGCAGACGCTGCGCCAGACCGCACTGGCGGCGATCGAGCAGACCACCTTCTATCCGGAGAACGGCAAGGCGCGCCTGCACGACATGATCGCCAACCGGCCCGACTGGTGCATCAGCCGCCAGCGCAGCTGGGGCGTGCCGATCCCGTTCTTCCTGCACAAGGATTCGGGCGAGCTGCATCCGCGCACGATGGAGATCCTCGACCAGGCCGCGGCCATCGTCGAGCAGGGCGGCATCGAGGCCTGGAGCCGCGTGACGACCGAGGAGATCCTCGGCGCCGAGGACGCTGCGTCCTATACCAAGAGCACCGACATCCTCGAGGTCTGGTTCGACTCGGGCTCGACCTTCTATCACGTGCTGCGGGGCACCCACCCGAACGTGCACCATGAAACCGGCCCCGAGGCCGACCTCTACCTCGAAGGCCATGACCAGCATCGCGGCTGGTTCCATTCGTCGCTCTTGATCGCCAGCGCGCTCGAGGGCCGCGCGCCCTACCGCGGCCTGCTGACGCACGGCTTCACGGTCGACAGCCAGGGCCGCAAGATGAGCAAGTCGCTCGGCAACGGCATCGACCCGCAGGAAGTCAACAAGAAGCTGGGCGCCGAGATCACGCGCCTGTGGGTGGCCGCGAGCGACTACTCGGGCGACATCGCGGGCGACGACAAGATCCTGGCGCGCGTGGTGGACGCCTACCGGCGCATCCGCAACACGCTGCGCTTCCTGTTGGCCAACACCAGCGACTTCGACATCAAGAAGGATGCGGTGCCGCTCGGCGAGTTGCTCGAGATCGACCGCTACGCGCTGAGCCGCGCCGCCCAGTTCCAGGCCGAGATCCTCGCGCACTACAAGGTGTACGAGTTCCATCCGGTGGTGGCCAAGCTGCAGGTGTACTGCTCCGAAGACCTCGGCGCCTTCTACCTCGACGTGCTGAAGGACCGGCTCTACACGACCGCGCCCGGTTCGCACGCGCGCCGCAGCGCCCAGACCGCGCTGTGGCACATCACGCAGGCGATGCTGCGCTGGATGGCGCCGTTCCTGAGCTTCACGGCCGAAGAGGCGTGGAAGTTCTGCGGCGACGGCCAGTCGATCTTCGTCCAGACCTATTGCGACCTCGGCACGCCCGACGAAGCGCTGCTGGCCAAGTGGACCCGCATCCGCGAGATCCGCGATGCGGTCAACAAGGAGATCGAGACCGTGCGCACCGCCGGCCAGGTCGGCTCCTCGCTGCAGGCCAACGTGGCGATCACGGCGCCGGCCGACGACCATGCGCTGCTGGCCTCCCTGGGCGACGACCTGAAGTTCGTGCTGATCACCTCGGCGGTCGAGCTGGCGGCCGGGGACGCGCTGTCGGCCCAGGTGATGGCGAGTGCCGCGACCAAGTGCGAGCGCTGCTGGCACTGGCGCGACGACGTCGGCCACGACCCGGCCCACCCGGGTATCTGCGGTCGCTGCACCAGCAACCTGTACGGCGCCGGAGAGAAAAGGAACGTCGCCTGATGGCCCGCAAATCCTCGGGCTCGTCGGGCCTCGGCATCTGGCCCTGGCTTGGCCTCGCGCTGGTGATCGTGATCGTCGACCAGTTCACCAAGACGCTGATCCTGGGCTACTACAAGTACGGCGACGTGACCTACGTCACCAGCTTCTTCAACGTGGTCCGGGCCCACAACACCGGCGCGGCGTTTTCCTTCCTGGCCGATGCGGCCGGCTGGCAGCGCTGGTTCTTCACCGCCATCGGCATCGCGGCGGCGGTCTTCATCGTCTGGATGCTGAAGTCGCATGCCGGCCAGAAGCTGTTCTCGTTCTCGATGGCCGCCATCCTGGGCGGTGCCATCGGCAACGTGATCGACCGCATGATGCACGGCTACGTGGTCGACTTCCTGGACTTCCACATGGCCGGCCGGCACTTCCCGGCCTTCAACGTGGCCGACAGCGCCATCACCCTCGGCGCGATCTGCCTGATCCTGGATGAACTGAGGCGCGTGCGGCGCAAGTAGCCCGGCCGCGCCATGGAAGCCGGGCCAGCTTGGGGCTTGGTCTATAGTCCCCTGCTTCCATGAAGCATCTGTTGAATTTACTCGCGGCGGTCGCGCTGCTGGTATGGGGCACCCATCTCGTTCGCACGGGCGTGCTGCGCGTCTTCGGCGCCAACCTGCGCAAGATCCTGGTCCACAGCATGCGCAACCGCTTCACGGCGGCCCTCTCGGGCATCGGCGTGACGGCGCTGGTCCAGTCGAGCACCGCGACCTCGCTGATGACCTCCTCCTTCGTCGGCCAGGGCCTGGTGACGCTGCCGGCCGCGCTGGCGGTGATGCGCGGGGCCGACATCGGCACCGCCCTGATGTCGGTGCTGTTCTCGGCCGACCTGTCATGGCTGTCGCCGCTCTTCATCTTCGTCGGCGTGGTGCTGTTCATCACCCGCCCGTCGAGCGTGGCCGGCCGCGTCGGGCGAGTGCTGATCGGGCTCGGCCTGATGCTGCTCGCGCTGCAACTGGTGGTGGCGGCCACCGGACCCCTGTTCGCCGGCCAGGCGATGCGTGAATTGCTGGGCACGCTGGGCAGCGACGTGCTGCTGGAGATCACCATCGGCGCCGCGCTCGCGATCGTCGCCTACTCGAGCCTGGCGGTCGTGCTGCTGGTCGCGGCAATGGCGAGTTCGAACGTGGTGCCGCTCGACGTCGCGCTCGGACTGGTGCTCGGCGCCAATCTCGGCAGCGGGCTGCTGGCGGTGCTGACCACCGCCAAGTCGGCGGTCTCGGTCCGGCAGGTCACGGTGGGCAACCTGGTCTTCAAGCTGCTCGGCGTGGCGATCGCGGCCCCCTTCGTCGGCCTCTGGCTGCGCGAGGTCAGGCCCTACATCTCGGACGCGACGCAGTTCGTCGTGCTGTACCACCTGGCCTTCAACGTGCTCGTGAGCATCGGCTTCATCGGCCTCACCGATTGGGTGGCGGCGCTGGTGACACGCCTGCTGCCGGTGCCGGAGGAGCCCGCGGCCACGCGGCGGCCCCAGCACCTGGACCCCTCGGCCCTGTCGACGCCGACGCTGGCCATCTCGAATGCCGCGCGCGAGGCGCTGCACCAGGCCGACGTGGTCGAGACCATGCTGATCGGCGTGCTCAACGTGATCCGCAACAACGACCTGCGGCTGGCCCAGGAGCTGCGCAAGCTCGACGACACGGTCGACGAGCTGTACTCCGCCATCAAGTACTACATGACCAAGATTTCGCGCGAGGCCCTGGGCGAGGAGGAAAGCCGGCGCTGGACCGACATCATCAGCTTCACGATCAACATGGAGCAGATCGGCGACATCATCGAGCGCGTGATCATCGACATCGAGGACAAGAAGATCAAGCCGCAGCGCAACTTCTCCGACGCCGGCATGCGCGAGATCGTCGAGCTGCACGAGCGGCTGGTGGCCAACCTCCGGCTCAGCATGAGCGTGTTCCTGAACGGCAGCGTGCGCGATGCCCAGAAGCTGCTCGAGGAGAAGGCGCGCTTCCGCGACCTGGAGCGCGCCTACGCCACCACCCACCTCGGGCGCCTGTCGGACCAGACCGCGCTGAGCATCGAGACCAGTTCGCTGCACATCGACCTGATCAGCGACCTGAAGCGCATCAACTCGCACATCTGCTCGATCGCCTACCCGATCCTCGAATCGGCCGGCGCGCTGGCGCCCACCCGGATGCGGGAATCGCGGCTCAACACGCTGTAGCCCGCCAGCGGGCTACAGCGTGAGGATGGTGCAGCCGGTGGTCTTGCGGGCTTCGAGGTCGCGGTGCGCCTGCTGCACGTCGGCCAGGGCGTAGCGCTGGTCGATCGGGATCTTCACCGCGCCGCTCTCGACCACCGCGAACAGCTCGTCGGCCATTGCCTGCGTGCTCTCGCGCGTGGCGATGTGCGTGAACAGGGTCGGACGCGTGACGTAGCAGGAGCCCTTGGCCAGAATGCCGAGGTTGAAGGCCGCCACGGGCCCCGAGCCGTTGCCGAAGACCGCCAGCAGGCCGAAGGGCCGCAGGCAGGCCAGCGAGCCCTCGAAGGTGTCCTTGCCGACCGAGTCGTAGACCACCTTGACCCCCTTGCCGCCGGTGATCTCCTTCACGCGCTCGGCGAAGTTCTCCTTGCTGTAGTTGATCGCGTGCGCGGCGCCGTGGGCCAGCGCGAGCTGGCACTTGGCGTCGGTGCCGGCCGTGCCGATCAGCTGCAGCCCGAGCGCCTTGGCCCACTGGCAGGCGATCAGGCCGACGCCGCCGGCCGCCGCATGGAACACGATGAAGTCGCCGGGCTGCAGGCCCTCGGCCGGCAGCGTCCTGCGCAGCAGATACTGCGTCGTCAGGCCCTTCAGCATCATCGCGGCGCCGGTCTCGAAGGAGATCGCGTCGGGCAGCTTGCAGACGTGCTTGGCCGGCATCACGCGCAGCTCGCAATAGGAGCCGGGAGGCTGGCTGGCGTAGGCGGCGCGATCGCCGGGCTTCAGGTGCGTGACGCCCTCGCCCACCGCCTCGACCACGCCGGAGGCTTCCATGCCGAGCTGAAGCGGCATCGCGAACGGGTAGAGGCCGCTGCGCTGGTAGGTGTCGATGAAGTTGAGGCCCACCGCCTTGTGGCGGATCCGGATCTCGCCGGGACCGGGGTCGCCGACCTCGACTTCGACGAATTTGAGCTCCTCGGGACCGCCGTGGCGGTCGATGCGCACTGCCTTGCTCTTCATTGGCGTCTCCTGGTCAATAGGTACCGGGGTATGCGCCGCCATCGGCCAGCACGTTCTGGCCCGTGACGTAGGCGGCATGCACGCTGCACAGGAAGGCGCAGATGGCACCGAACTCCGCCGGCGTGCCGAAGCGGCCTGCGGGAATGTTCTTCTGACGGCTGGCACGGATCGCGTCGATGTCCTGCCCGGACTTCTTCGCCGCGCCGGCCAAGGTGCCCTTCAGCCGATCGGTGTCGAACGATCCCGGCAGCAGGTTGTTGATCGTCACGCCCTTGGCCGCGACGCCCGTGCGCGCGACACCGGCGACGAAGCCCGTGAGTCCGCTGCGCGCACCGTTGCTCAGGCCCAGGATGTCGATCGGCGCCTTCACGGAGCTCGAGGTGATGTTGACGATGCGCCCGAAGCCGCGCGCCGCCATGCCGTCGACCGTGGTCTTGATCAGCTCGATCGGCGTCAGCATGTTGGCGTCGATCGCCTTCACCCATGCCTCGCGGTCCCAGTCGCGGAAGTCGCCGGGCGGCGGGCCGCCTGCATTGGTGACCACGATGTCGTAGTCGGCATGCACGGCGAAAACCGCGGAGCGGCCCTCGGGCGTCGTGATGTCGGCCGCCACGTGCTTCACGAAGGGCCTGGCCGCGCCGCCCGCCGCGCTGGCTTGCAGGGTCTTGGCGGCGGCTTCCAGCGCCTCGGCGCCGCGCGCCACGATCACCAGGTTCACGCCCTCGCGCACCAGCGCTTCCGCGCAGCCGTAGCCCAATCCCTTGCTGGCGCCGCACACCAGTGCAGTCCTGCCCGCGATTCCCAGATCCATGTTGATTCCTCCGGGCTCAGCGCCCCGTTCGTGTGAAGACAAAGATGCCGGCGATCACCAGCACGGTGCCGGCCGCAATCCAGGCGGTGAAGGGCTCGCCGAGCAGCACCACGCCCATCAGGATGGTCGACATCGGCCCGACCATACCCGTTTGCGCCGCCATCGCGGGGCCGATACGCTCGATCGCCATCATCACCGCAAGGACAGGGATGGCGGTGCACAGCGTGGCGTTGAGCACCGACAGCCAGATCACCTCGGGCGCCACCTCGAAGGCCGCGCTCATCGGCCGCAAGAGCAGGAACTGGGCGATGCACAGCAGGCAGGCCACGCTGGTCGCCAGTCCCACCAGGCGCAGCGACCCGAGCCGCTTGACGAACTCGCCGCTGGCGACCAGGTAGGCTGCGTAGCTCACCGCGCTCAGGAACACCAGGAACGCACCCCACGCGGCCGAGGCGCTGTGGCCCAGGCTCAGCTCATGGCCAAACACCAGCAGCACGCCCGAATAGCTGATGGCCATGCCGGCGAACTGCCAGCGCGTGATACGCCGCCGGTAGACGATCCAGCCGAACAGCAGCACCAGCGTCGGGTTGAGGTACAGGATCAACCGCTCGAGGCTGGCCGTGATGTAGGCCAGCCCCGCGAAGTCCAGGAAGCTCGACAGGTAGTAGCCCGAGAAGCCGAGCCCGACGACACCGACCCAGTCGCGCCGCGTGAGCGCCGGCTTGCCCCGCCCGGCCCACCACGCCATGAGCGCGAACAGCGGCAGCGCGAACAGCATGCGCAGCATGATCAGCGTCACCGCATCGACGCCGTGCCGGTAGGCGAGCTTGACGATGATCGCCTTGCCGCTGAAGGCGATCGCACCGAAGGTGGCGAGGGCCAGGCCCGGCGCAAGGCTCTTGCGGGTGGTTTGCTGCGCGGACGCCTGAAGCTGCATCGAACCCTAGAACCCCGCGGCCAAGCCGTCGCGGCGCGCGTCGCTGGCCGCCACGTAGCCTTCCACCGCCGGGTCGCCCGCGCGCCAGATGAACTGGCCGGCGCCGAAGTCCTGGTAGGAGTCGTTGATGACGTCGACCTTGTGGCCGAGCGCGGACAGGCCCTGCACGGTGGCCGGGTCCATCGTGGCCTCGACATTGATCTCGAGTCCCGAATTGAAGCGCCAGCGCGGCGCATCGCAGGCCGACTGCGGACTCTGGCCGTAGTCCAGCATGCGCACCAGGGTCTGCATGTGGCCCTGCGGCTGCATGTTGCCGCCCATGACGCCGAAGCTCATCACCGGCGCGCCGTCCTTCGTGAGGAAGGCCGGAATGATGGTGTGGAACGGGCGTTTGCCGGGCGCCACCAGGTTCGGGCTCGCGTCCTTCAGGCTGAAGCCGTGGCCGCGGTTCTGCAGGCTGATGCCGAAACCCGGCTCCACGCAGCCCGAGCCGAAGCCCATGTAGTTGCTCTGGATGAAGCTCACCATCATGCCGCTCTCGTCGGCCGCCGTGAGGTAGATGGTGCCGCCCTTGACCGGGTTGCCTGCCTTGAAGTCCTGCGCCTTGTTCACATCGATGAGTTTGGCACGCGAGGCGAGGTAGGCCCCATCGAGCATTTGCAGCGGGGTCAGCTCCATCGACGATGGCTCCGACACGTAGCGGTAGGTGTCCGCGAACGCGAGCTTCATGGCTTCGATCTGCAGGTGCTGCGAGCGAACCGAGTCGACCGGGATCGAGCCGATGTCGAAATGCTCCAGGATGCCGAGCGCGATCAGGGCGGCGATGCCCTGTCCGTTCGGCGGAATCTCGTGCAGCGTGTGGCCGCGGTAGTTCTGGGCGATGGGTTCGACCCATTCGGGCTTCCAGTTCGCGAGGTCGCGCACCTTGAGGCTGCCGCCGTTCTCGTTCGAGAATTTCTCCAGCGCCTCGGCGATCTCGCCGCTGTAGAAGGCATCGCCGCGGGTCGCCGCGATGGCCTTCAGGGCGCGCGCGGCCGCCGGGAAACGGAACAGCTCGCCCACTTCGGGCGCCCGGCCCCACGGCAGGAAGCTCTGCGCGAAGCCCGGCTGGGATTGCAGGATGGGCGTGGCCGCGGCCCACTTCTGCTGCACCACGGGCGGCATCAGGTAGCCGCGCTCGGCGATCTCGATTGCCGGCGCCATGAGGTCGGCGAAAGGCAGCTTGCCGAAACGCTCGGACAACGCCACCCAGCCGCCGACCGCGCCCGGCACCGTGACCGAATCCATGCCGCGCATCGGCGGCGTCGCGGCATCGGCGCCGTGCTTCTTGCGGAAGTAGTCGGGCGTCCACGCAGCGGGCGCGCAGCCCGAGGCGTTGAGGCCGTGCAGCTTCTTGCAGTCCCACAGGATGCAGAAGGCATCGCTGCCGAGGCCGTTGCTGACCGGCTCGACCAGCGTCATGACCGCCGCGGTCGCGACCGCGGCATCGACCGCATTGCCGCCTTGCTGCAGGATGCGCAGCCCGGCCTGGGCCGCCAGCGGGTGCGAGGTCGAGACGACGTTGCGGGCGAAGACCGGAATGCGGGTGGAGGTATAGGGGTTTGCGTAGTCGAATTTCATTTCAATCGCCCGTGATCTTCCTGTCGATGATGATCTGCTTCCATTTGGCCGCGTCGGCCGCCACCATGCTCGCGAGCTGCGCCGGCGTGCTGGTGGTGGGCTCGATGCCCAGGCGCGCCAGCTTGTCGCGCACCTCCGGGTCGCTCAGTGACTGGTTGGCGGCCGTGTTGATGCGGCTCACCATGTCGGCCGGCAGGCCCTTCGGGCCGTAGAGGCCGAACCAGGTGTTGGATTCGAAGCCCGGCAGCACGTCGGCGATCGGCGGCAGTTCGGGCGCCAGCGGGCTGGGCTTGAGCGTGGTCACGCCCAGCGCACGCAGCCGGCCGTCGCGCACGTGCGGCATGCCGGTCGGCAACGAGTCGAACAGCACGTCGACCTTGCCCGTGATCAGGTCGGGAATCGCGAGCGCGGTGCCCTTGTACGGGATGTGAGTGACGAAGACGCCGGCCTGCGACTTGAAGAGCTCGGCCGTGAGCTGCACGATGGTGCCGTTGCCGCTCGACGCGTAGTTGAGCTTGCCGGGATTCTTCTTTGCGTAGTCGATCCACTCGCGCACCGTCTTGGCGGGCGAGTTGTTGGGCACCAGCATGATGCTCGGCGCATCGCCCACGTGGGCGATCGGCGTGAAGTCGCGCACCGTGTCATAGGGCAGCTTGGCGTTGATCGCCGGGCCGATCGAATGGGTGCTGGTGGTGGCCAGCAGCAGCGTGTAGCCGTCGGCCGGCGCCTTGGCGGCCATGTCGGAGCCGATCGCGCCGCCGGCGCCGGGCTTGTTGTCGATCACCACCGTGGTGCCGAGCTTCTCGCCCATCTTCTGCGACAGCGTGCGCGCGAAGAGGTCGGTGGCGCCGCCGGCCGGAAACGGCACGATCAGGCGGATCGGCTTGGTCGGGTAGCCCTGCGCGAGGCTGGCGGAGGACGCCGCCAGGCACAACGCTGCGGCACAGGCTTGGATGAACTGGATTCGTTTCATGGTCTTCGATTTTGTTCCCTGTAGAAGGAATCCGGATGCTATGCAAGGCAGGGGCATCAAGCCAGATAATCTAGTTTATCGAACTATGAATTGAACTTATGACCCGGATCGCCGGCGAAGAGATCTCCCTGCAGCAGCTGCGGGCGCTGGCAGCGGTCGCCGACACCGGCAGCTTCACGCTGGCGGCGGAGGCCCTCCAACTCACCCAGCCCGCGATCAGCCACCTGATCAAGCGCATGGAACACGAGCTCGGGCAGCCTCTGGTCGTACGCGGTCGCCGCATCCGCATCACCAACGCGGGCCAGATGATGGTCGACACCGCAGTGCGCGCGCTGCGGCTGATCGACGAGTCGGTCGGCGCCTGCCTCTCGCAGTCCCAGCTGCGCGAGGGGCGCGTGGTGCTGGCGGTGGGCCACCTCACGGCGGGCGCCCTGCTGCCGCCCCTGCTGGGCCGCTTCTCGCAGCAGTACCCGGCGCTCGCGACCACGCTGATGGACAGCACGGCGGAACAGATGATCTCGCGGATCCTGTCGCAGGAGGCCGACCTGGGCTTCGGCTCGGACATCGGCCAGCGGCATTCGGAACTGGCGACCGAGCCGCTCTTCGTCGAGCGCATGGCCCTGTTCGTTCGCGACGACCATCCGCTGGCGCAGCGCGTGGTGATCGATGCCCGCCACCTGGAGTCGCTGCCGTTCATCCATGTCAATCCGGACGCCAACGTCTGGCGTGCGGTCAGCCGGCAGCTGTCGAGCGTGGCCAACGTCTACCCGCGGGTGGTCCATCACGTGTCGATGCTGTCGACGGCCTTCGGACTGATCCAGGCCGGTGCCGGCGTCGCGCTGCTGCCGCGCTACGTCGAGGTCCTGATGCCGGGCAACCTGCGCGCGGTGACGGTCACGCGCCCGACGCTGGAGTATCCGGTGGTCGCGGTGCGGTTGGCCAAGCATCCGCTCAACCCCGCCGCCCTGGCCTTCCTGGCCATGGCGCGGCAGCACATGAAGCCTCCGCGCGCGCACAAGTCGCCATAAAAAAAACGGCACCCGAAGGTGCCGTTCTCTTGCTTGCCGCGAGGGCGCAGGGGGATCAATCCTCGACGAAGGCTTCTTCGCGCTTGGACTTCACCGCCGGCAGCAGGACGATGATCAGCAGCAGCAGCGCCGCCGCCAGCAGGCCGGCCGAGATCGGCCGCGTGACGAAGACGATCCAGTCGCCACGCGACAGCAGCAGGGCGCGGCGCAGGTTCTCTTCCATCATCGGCCCCAGGATGAAGCCCAGCAGCAGCGGCGCGGGCTCGCAGCCGAGCTTGAAGAAGGTGTAGCCGACGAAACCGAAGATCGCCACCATCCAGATGTCGAAGGTGTTGTTGTTGGTCGAGTACACGCCGATGGCGCAGAACAGCACGATGGCCGGGAACAGGTACTTGTAGGGCACCGACAGCAGCTTGATCCACATGCCGATGAGCGGCAGGTTCAGGATGATCAGCATCGCGTTGCCGAGCCACATCGAGGCGATCAGGCCCCAGAACAGTTCCGGGTTGCTGGTCATGACCTGCGGACCGGGCTGGATGTTGTGGATCGTCATCGCGCCGACCATCAGCGCCATCACGGCGTTGGGCGGGATGCCCAGCGTCAGCAGCGGGATGAAGGAGGTCTGCGCGCCGGCGT
Organism: Variovorax sp. M-6; assembly: GCF_052114385.1. Lineage (NCBI taxonomy): Bacteria > Pseudomonadati > Pseudomonadota > Betaproteobacteria > Burkholderiales > Comamonadaceae > Variovorax > Variovorax sp. M-6. The sequence goes on from NZ_JBFREQ010000022.1 coordinate 47,184, forward strand.
TGTTGGCCGACTCGGGAGCCGCCACGCCGCGGATGTTGCCCTTGCCGAAGGGCACTTCGCCCGGATGCAGCTTGGTCTTCTTCTCGATGGTGTAGGCCGCGAAGGCCGCCAGCAGCGCGCCGCCGCCGGGCAGGATGCCGAGCGCCGCGCCGAGCGCCGTGCCGCGCAGCACCGCGGGCACCATGCGCTTGAAGTCGTCCTTGGTCGGGAACAGGCCGGACACCTTGGCGGTGAACACCTCGCGGTCTTCCTCCGGCCGCGACAGGTTGGCGATGATTTCGCCGTAGCCGAACACGCCCATCGCGATGGCGACGAAGCCGATGCCGTCGGTGAGTTCGGGAATGTCGAAGCTGAAGCGCGCCACGCCGGAATTCACGTCGGTGCCGACCAGGCCCAGCAACAGGCCCAGCACGATCATCGCGATCGCCTTGAGCAGCGAGCCCGAGGCCAGCACCACGGCGCCGATCAGGCCCAGGATCATCAGCGAGAAGTACTCGGCCGGGCCGAACTTGAAGGCCAGTTCGGTCAGCGGCGGCGCGAACGCCGCCAGGATCAGCGTGCCGACGCAGCCGGCGAAGAACGAACCCAGGCCGGCCGCGGCCAGCGCAGGCCCCGCCCGCCCCTTGCGCGCCATCTGGTAGCCGTCGATGACGGTCACCACCGAGGACGATTCGCCCGGCAGGTTGACCAGGATGGCGGTGGTGGAGCCACCGTACTGGGCGCCATAGTAGATACCGGCCAGCATGATGAGGGCCGACACCGGCGGCAGCGCGTAGGTCGCCGGCAGCAGCATCGCGATGGTGGCGACCGGGCCGATGCCCGGCAGCACGCCGATCAGGGTGCCCAGGATGCAGCCGACCAGGCAGTACAGCAGGTTGGTGAAGGTGAACGCGACACCAAAGCCAAGGGAAAGGTTGTTGAGAAGTTCCATTTGCCAGTCCTCAGCCCGTGATGAAGGTGGGCCACACCTGGATTTGCAGCTTGAGCGCCCAGATGAAGGCGATGTAGCTGCCGACGGCCAGCGCCGTGGCGAGGATCAGCACCTTGGGCAGGTTGAATTCGCTGCCCGCGAGACTCGAGATGAGGACCAGCGCGTAGATCGCGATGATCATTCCCATGGCGGGTACGCCGAGGCTCGGCAGGCCGCCCAGCAGCACGCCGAAGGCCAGGTTGGCGCCGAGGATGTAGACCACCTGCTTCCAGGCCCACTTGCCGATCTTCTCGCCGTCCTCGGTCTCGACCGTGAGGCCGGTGAACATGATCACCAGCCCGATGACGGCCATCAGGATGCCGAGCATCAGCGGGAAGTAGCCCGGGCCCATGCGGGCGCCGTTGCCGACGTTGTAGGTCGTCGCCCCCCAGGCGAACGCGACTCCCACGACGGCGAACATCACCCCCGAGAAGAAGTCTTTCTGACTCTTGATTTTCACGAACAGTCTCCACGAAAAAACTCGATCGGAGATTGTGTGGTCAGGTGGAAGTCAGCCCGATGTGGATTCCACCTACCGACTCTTCAGGGTTATCCCTGCTTGCCTCATTCCAGCGGAGGGGTGGCGCTGAGCACTTCCTCGATGGTGGTGACGCCCTCCGCGACCCGCAGCGCGCCGGCCAGGCGCAACGGCCGCATGCCGTCGACCACCGCCTGGCGCCGCAGCCCGACCGTGTTCGGCTCCTTCGTGACCAGGGCCTTGAATTCCTCGCTGATGCTCAGCAGTTCGTACAGCCCCATGCGCCCCATGTAGCCGGTCATGCGGCAGTCGACGCAGCCGACCGGCTTGTAGGCCCGCACCGAGCCGTTGATCTGCCACGGCTTGACGAACTCGGCCAGCCTCTCGCGCGTCACCGATTCGTCCGGCTGCTTGCAATGAGGGCACAGCGTGCGCACCAGGCGCTGGGCCAGCACGCCGAGCATCACCGCGTTGATCAGATAGGACGGCACGCCCAGCTCCATCAACCGGGTGATCGCGCTCGGCGCGTCGTTGGTGTGCAGGGTGCTGAAGACCAGGTGGCCGGTGAGCGCCGCCTGCACCGCCATCTCGGCGGTCGCGAGGTCGCGGATCTCGCCGACCATGATGATGTCCGGGTCCTGCCGCATCAGGGCGCGCAGGCCTTCGGTGAAGCCGAAATCGAGTTGCGCCTGCACCTGCGTCTGGTTGAAGGAGGGCTCGATCATCTCGATCGGGTCCTCCACCGTGCTGACGTTGACCTGCTCGGTCGCGACGCGCTTGAGCGTCGAGTACAGCGTGGTGGTCTTGCCCGAGCCGGTCGGGCCGGTCACCAGGATGATGCCGTGCGGCCGGGTCACGAGCTTCTCCCAGCGCTGCGCGTCGTGCGGGGCGAAGCCGAGCGCGTCGAGGTCCTTGACCGCCGTGTCGGGGTCGAAGATCCGCATCACCATCTTCTCGCCGAAGGCGGTCGGCAGCGTCGACAGGCGCATCTCGACCTCGTCGCCGCGCAGGTTGCGCGTCTTGATGCGGCCGTCGAGCGGACGCCGCTTCTCGACCACGTCCATCCGGCCCAGCAGCTTGATGCGCGCGACCATCGCGTTCATCACGCCCATCGGCATCTGGTAGGCCGGATGCAGCACGCCGTCGATGCGGAAGCGGATCATGCCCTGGTCGCGCCGCGGTTCCAGGTGGATGTCGCTGGCGCGCTGGTCGAAGGCGTACTGCCACAACCAGTCGACCACCTGCACCACGCTCTGGTCGTTGGCGTCGAGCTGCTTGTTGCTCTTGCCGAGTTCGACCAGCTGCTCGAAGCTGGCGCCGCCGGCGTTGCCGCCGGCCTTCTGCGCCGCCCGCACCGACTTCGCGAGCGCAAAGAACTCGGCCGTGTAGCGCTGGATGTCGGCCGGGTTGGCGACCACCCGGCGCACCGTGCGGCGCGACTGGCGCTCGACTTCGGCGATCCAGTCGGTCAGGAAGGGTTCGGCCGTGGCCACCACCACCTCGCTCGGCGTCACCTGCACCGGCAGCACCTTGTGCCGCTCGGCATAGGCCGCGCTCATGGTGTCGGCGACCTTGCCCACATCGACCTTGAGCGGGTCGATGCGCAGGTACGAGAGCCCGGCGCGGCCGGCCAGCCACTGGGCCAGCATCTCGAGATCGAGCGGCTTGCCGTCGCTCTCGCGGGTCATCGCGACATTGGCCAGGCGAACCAGCGGCGCCTGGCGGCTCTCGGCCTGGGCGCAGCGCGCCTGCGTGCGCTTGGCTTCGACCGGCGAGATCACGCCGTCCTGGGCCAGCCATTCGATCAGGTGGCGCAGGACCAGCGGGCCCTCGTGACGCGAGGCGGCGGTGGCGGCGGGGGTGACGGCGCTCATGGGGAGTTCAGCTCTGGGGTTTGAAGACCCGCAGCCACTTCGGCGCGGGCAGGCCCCAGCGAGTCTGGATGCTTTGGGCGCGCTCGGCAAGAAGGGGCCGCTTGGGGCGGGTGGCTTCGCGCTGGGCCAGCACCACGGTGTTGCCCTCGCGCGTCGGCTTGAAGGCCCAGACCGCCTCGGCGCCGAAGGCCGCGGTGATCTTCTCGAGGCTGCGCTCGTAGCTCGACGAGCGGCCGAACAGGTTGACCGTCATGGCGCCGTCCTCGGTCAGCAAGGCGCGGCAGTCGGCGTAGAAGGCTTCGCTGTCGAGCACTGGCGCGGCCGCCTCGTGGTCGTACAGGTCGACCTGCAGCGCATCGACCGTCCCCAGCCAGCGCGGCTTGCGGATCTCGACCGCGGCATCGGCGACCACGATCTCGAGCTTGGTGTCGTCGGCCGGCAGCTTGAACCAGCCGCGGCAGGCGGCCACGACCTGCGGATTGAGCTCGATCGCCGTGGTGCGCATGCGCAGGGTCTTGCGGCAGAACTTGGTCAGGCTGGCCGCGCCCAGGCCGAGTTGCATCGCGTGTCGCTTGCCGACGCCTGCGGGATCGACGAACAGGAGCCACGCCATCATGCGCTGGACGTATTCGAGCTCGATCTCGAAGGGCGCATCGAGCTTCATCGACCCCTGCACCCATTCGGTGCCGAGGTGCAGATAGCGCACATCGCCCCAATCGGAGAAATTGACCTCGGGAAGGGAGACTTTCATGGAATGACCAAATACCTTTCAAACACCTCGCGCCACGCCTGGACCTTGCGCTCGAGGCTCCAGGATGCGTTGGCAGGACTCGACGAGGGCAGCCGATGGACCGGGACGCCCAGCGCCCGCGTGTGCCGCGCATGCCGGAAGCTTTCGCCGCCGTTGTGTGCAATGGCCGCGAGCCGGGGCAGCCGGAGGCTCGCGATGTCGTTCGCCACGGGCTCGCGGATCGCCGAGTCGAGGCTGCCTTCGCGCTCGCAACTGGCATAGACATCCCACACGCCGAGCCCCCGGTCGAGCAGCCAGGCGCTACGCTTTTTATAGCTGTCTTCACCCACTGGCAGCGGGTTTGCGGGCCACAGCGCCTGCAAAATCTTCCAAAAACCATTTTGCGGGTGCGCATAATACTGCTGCTGCGCGATCGACCGGGCCCCAGGAAAGCTGCCGAGAATCAACAAGGCGGTGTTCTCGGAAACGATTGGCGCGAGCCCCGTGAGCACGGCCTTGACGTCGCCTGGGCGCGAGACCGGCTTATTCATGACGACGAACGCTGCACGGTTTGCTGAAGCATCGGCACCTGCGAGGAGAAGAAATGAATACGGAAGCGATCTGGATTTTCCTGACGACGCAAGGCGTGGATTTTGGCCTGAAAGTGATCGGTGCCCTGATCGCCTGGGCGGTCGGCCGCTGGCTGATCGGCCTGGCGCAGCGCCTGGTGGCCAAGGCCCTCGAGCGCGGCAAGCGCATGGACCCGACCTTGAGCCACTACCTGGTCTCGATCCTCGGCGTGCTGCTGAACATCGTCCTGATCCTCGCGATCCTCGACATGTTCGGCGTCCGCACCACCTCCTTCGCGGTGCTGCTGGCCGGCGCCGGACTGGCGATCGGCACCGCCTGGGGCGGCCTGCTCACGCATTTCGCGGCCGGGGTGTTCCTTCAGGTGCTGCGTCCGTACAAGGTCGGCGACTACGTCACGGTCGGCGGCGGCATCAACGGCACCGTCAAGGAGCTGGGCCTGTTCGGCACCACCATCGTCACGCCCGACAACGTGGTCACGACGGTGGGCAACAACAAGGTGCTGTCGGATCCGATCCAGAACTTCAGCCAGTTGGCCTTTCGCCGGGTCGACGTCACCGCGAAGATCGCCAACGGGGTCGACGTGAACCAGGCCATCGAGCTGCTCAAGGCCGCGGTGAGCCAGATCCCCAACGTCTCGGCCGAGCAGCCGCCGGACGTCGAGATCCTGCAGTTCACGCCCGAAGGGCCCCTGCTCGCGGTGCGGCCGTACACCCACACCGACCACTACTGGCAGGTCTACTTCGACACCCACAAGGCGATCGTGCGCACCTTCGGCGCCGCGGGCTACCCGACGCCCGAGACACCGCTGGTGCACCGCGCCGTCACGCCACTGCCCGCCGCATGAAAAAAACCCGCCGATGGCGGGTTTTTCAATGGGCCGCGCGCCGGCTCAATCGCGCTCAGGCCGGCGCCGGGCCGTCCCAAGCCGGGCCTGCGCCCCCTCGCGAAGTGAGGGAGCGTGGGGGCCAGTCAAGGCTTCTTGGCGGCTTCGTTCTGCTCGGTGCCCGGGATCTTCTCGCCGATCTTGTTGCCGACCTTGCGGGTGCCGGCGGCGGCGTCGCTGGCGACGTTGTCGACCGCCTTGCCGGTCGCCTTGGCGCCCTTCTCGGTCGCCTTCACGGCCTTCTTGGTGCCACTCTTGGTCGCGTCCCAGGCCTTCTCGGTGCCGCTCTTGGTGGCATCCCAGGCCTTCTCGCCGGCGTTCTCCACCTTCTCGGTGGTGCTGGGCGCCGCGGTTTGCGCAACCGCCGACACGCCGATGCAAGCGAAGGCCAGGGCCACTGCGGCGGGAAGGGTGCGAACGATGGATTTGCTCATGGAAAAGCTCCTTGTATGAGTTGGAGTGACGGGCATGCCACTGTGATGCAACGACTGCACGAGGCCAAAGGATGACACCAAAAGCCCGTGCCTCACCGCAACGGACGCAAGTCGGGTGCTTCGCCTACGCCGGGCGCGGGCGGTCGGCCGACAGGCCGATCAGCGAGGCCAGACGCGGCAGGGCCGCCGCGGCGTTGCGCGTGGTCGCTTCGGCCAGCGCCGCCCCGTCGATCCCGCGCAGGCCCGCCACGACCTCGGCGATGCGCGGCAGCTCGCCGGGCTCGTTGCGTCCCTGCGGCTCGCCCGCCTCCCGCTGCGCCTGCGTGCGGTAGAGCCAGTGCGGCTGGATGTCGGGCGCGTCGGTCTCCATGACGATCGCGTCCAGCGGCAGCGTGGCAGCGAGCCGGCGCAGCTGCAGCGCGCGCTCGAAGGTCACGGCGCCGCCGAAGCCCAGCTTCAGGCCCAGGTCGATGCAGGCCTGCGCCTGCTGCTCGCTGCCGTTGAAGGCATGCGCGATGCCCTGCCAGCCCTGGCCCGGTGCCACCTTGCGCAAGTGCATCAGCACCTTGTCCACCGAGCGGCGCACATGGATGATGACCGGCAGCCCGTGCTTGCGCGCCAGTTGCAACTGAGTGTGAAAGAAGCGTTCCTGCTTCACGGGGTCCAGGCCGGCGACGAAATAGTCGAGGCCGATCTCGCCCACGGCCACCAGCCGCGGGTCGTCGCGCCGGCGGCCCAGTTCCTCGTCGAGCAGCGCGAGATCCTCGTCGCGCGCCTCGCCGGTGCACAGCGGATGGATGCCGAGTGCATAGGCATCGTCCTGCAAGTGCGCCAGTTCGCGCACGGCCGCGAAGTTGAAGACCGCCACCGCGGGGATGACGCAGAGCGTGACGCCGGCGTCCCTCGCGCGGGCCCGGATCCGGGGCATTTCCGAGCCGAACTCGGGCGCATCGAGGTGGCAATGGGTGTCGACGAAGCGGGACATCGCGCGATGATGCCCGAAGGGATGCACGGCCGCGGAAAGCGTGCTACCGTGCCTCCTACAGCGACTCTCTCTTTTGTGCGGAGGTGCCCCGATGCGCAGGCCTGCTTTCTACAGCCGCTCGCCCCGAGGGCCGCAGGATGCGGCCCTGGCCGTTGCGCCCGAGGCCGCCCAGACTGTCGCGCCAGCCCCTGCCGCTGGCTGGCAGCCCGGGCGTCGCAGCTTCGGCCTGCTGCTGGCATTGGTGGTCGGCATGGGCGCCACCGGCGCCTACCTCTGGCCGCGCCAGGGCACGCAGGCGCTGACCCAGAAGGACATCGACGCGGCGGTGCTGCGCACGCTGCAGACCGCCACGCTGCCCTCGCCTGCCGCCAGGGCCGCCGACATCATCCGCCCCTCCGTGGTCCGCGTGGTGGGCTACGGCACCGAGAAGACGACGCCCGAAGCCAAGACCGAGAAGCGCGGCCGCAATCTCGCCAAGGTCAAGCCGCCCGAGGCCACCGACGAAGTGCCGGGCAAGCAGGTCGAGCGCGGCGTCGGCACCGGCGTGGTGATCGTCGACAAGGGCGTGATCCTGACCAACCTGCATGTGGTCGCCGGTGCCGAGACCATCAAGGTGACCTTCGCCGACGGCCTCGAGGCGCCGGCCACCATCACCGCGCTGCAGCCCGAGAACGACCTGGCGGTGCTGCAGGCCCAGAAGCTGCCCGACGACCTGATCCCGGCCACCATGCGGTCGACCGCCGACCTGATGCCGGGCGACCAGGTGGTGGCAGTCGGCTTCCCGTTCGGCATCGGGCCCTCGGTGTCGGCCGGCGTGGTGTCCGGTCTCAATCGTTCCTTCCGCTCGCCCGAAGGCAAGCAGGAACTCAGCAACCTGATCCAGTTCGACGCCGCCGCCAATCCCGGCAACTCGGGCGGCCCGCTGATCAACATGAACGGCGAGGTGCTCGGCATCGTGACCGCCATCCTGAACCCGACCCAGCAGCGCACCTTCATCGGCATCGGCTTCGCCGTGCCGATCGAGAACGCGGCATCCGCGGCCGGCTCGCCGCCCTTCTGACCACCGACGAAAGCACCCAGCATGAGCACAGAGTCCGAATCGCCCGCCCCGGTCACGGCCGAGCTGATGGAGCAGATCCTCTATCAGGTCAAGCGCGTCGTCGTCGGCCAGGACCGCTTTCTCGAACGGGTGATGGTGGCGATGCTGGCCGGCGGGCACCTGCTGGTCGAGGGTGTGCCCGGGCTGGCCAAGACGCTGACGGTGAAGACGCTGGCCGATACCGTGCGCGGCCGGTTCAAGCGCATCCAGTTCACCCCCGACCTGGTGCCGGCCGACCTGGTCGGCACCCGCATCTACAACCAGAAGACCGGGGACTTCAGCACCTCGCTGGGCCCGGTGTTCGCCAACCTGCTGCTCGCCGACGAGATCAACCGGGCGCCGGCCAAGGTACAGAGCGCGCTGCTCGAAGTGATGCAGGAGCGCCAGGTCACGATCGCGGGCGAGACGCACAAGGTGCCGCGCCCCTTTCTCGTGATGGCGACGCAGAACCCGATCGAGACCGAAGGCACCTACCCGCTGCCCGAGGCGCAGGTCGACCGCTTCATGATGAAGGTGCTGGTCGACTATCCCAGCGACGAGGAAGAGTTCGTGATCGTCGAACGCGTGATCGGCCCGCCGGTGGAAGCCCTTCCGGTTGCCACCACCGACCAGCTTGCGACCCTGCAGGCCGAGGCCCAGCGCGTCTATGTCGACCCCTCGCTGATCCAGTACGCGGTCAGGCTGGTGTCGGCCACGCGCACGCCCGAGAAGCACGGCCTGAAGGACATGCGGCGCTTCATCACCTTCGGTGCCAGCCCGCGCGCCAGCATCAACCTGACCCAGGGCGCGCGCGCCCTGGCCCTGCTGCGCGGCCGCGACTATGCGCTGCCCGAGGACATGACCGCGCTGGTGCCCGACGTGCTGCGCCACCGCGTCACGCTGTCGTACGAGGGACTCTCGGAGGGCCTCACGCCCGACAGCCTGATCGACAGGATCATGCGGGCGGTGCCCGCACCGCCCAAGCCGCTCGAACATGAAAAGCTGGTGGCCTAAGCGCGCGAAAGCCGCCAACGACGAGCAGCTCGCAACCATCGACGCTGCGGCCGGCGGCGTGGAGCGCGCGCTGCGCCGGCTCGAATGGACCGTGATCCGCCGGCTCGACGGCCTGCTGCAGGGCGACTACCGCACGCTGATGCGCGGCACCGGCCTGGACCTGGCCGACCTGCGCGAGTACCAGCACCACGACGACGTGCGCCACATCGACTGGAACGTCACGGCACGGCTGCAGACTCCGCACGTGCGCGTGTTCACGGAGGACCGCGAGATGGCGGCCTGGTTCGTGCTCGACCTCAGCCGCTCGGTCGACTTCGGCTCGGGCGCCAGGGCCAAGCGCGAGATCTCGGCCGGCTTCGTCGGCGTCGTCGCCCGGCTGCTGACCCGGCACGGCAACCGCGTCGGCGCAATGGTCTACGGCAACGACATCGAAGCCGTGATCCCGCCGCGCACCGGCCGGCGCCATGTGCTGCACCTGCTGTATGCCATGGAGCGCCGCGCAGCAAAGATCGCCCCCGACCAGAAAGGCATGACCCGCCTGGCCGACCTGCTCAAGTCGGCCGCGGTGCTGATGCCGCGCCGTTCGACCGTGTTCGTGGTCTCCGATTTCGTCACCGAGCCCGGCTGGGAACGGCCGCTCGCCCACCTCGTGCAGCGCCACGACGTGGTGGCGGTGCGCCTGTTCGATCCGCTCGAGCTCGAACTGCCCGACCTCGGCCTGGTGCCGCTGCGCGACGCCGAGACCGGCGAACAGCTCTGGGTCGACACCCACGACGCGAGTTTTCGCAAGCGCTTCGCCCGCATCGCCGCGGAACGCGAAGCCACCTTGCGCCAGGCGCTGGCCAGGATCGGCGTCGACGCACTCGAACTCTCGACCGCCGACGATCTGGTGGAGGCCATCGTGCGCTTCGCCGACATGCGCAAGCGCCGCGTGCGCGGCGGACAGTCCCGGATGGTGGCTTCATGACTTTCCTCTGGCCTCAATTCCTCTGGCTGCTGCTCGCGATGCCCTTGCTGGTGCTGCTGTACCTCTGGCTGATCCGGCGCAAGAAGAAGCTGGCGCTGCGCTATGCCAGCCTGTCGATCGTGCGCGAGGCCATGAGCGCCGGCCAGACCGTGCGGCGCCACATCCCGCCGCTGCTGTTCCTGCTGGCACTGGGCGCGATGCTGATCGCGGCCGCGCGGCCGATGGCGGTGGTGGTGCTGCCGTCGAACCAGCAGACCATCATCCTCGCGATGGACGTCTCCGGCAGCATGCGTGCGGCCGATGTGCAACCCAACCGGCTGGTCGCCGCGCAGGAGGCGGCCAAGAGCTTCCTGAAGGAGCTGCCGCGCACCGTGAAGGTCGGTATCGTCGCGTTCGCGGGCAGCGCGCAGGTGGCGCAGTTGCCGACCACCAATCGCGAGGACCTGGTCACCGCGATCGACTCCTTCCAGCTGCAGCGCGCCACCGCCACCGGCAACGCGATCGTGGTGTCTCTGGCCACGCTGTTCCCCGACGCGGGCATCGACATCTCCGACTTCGCGCCGAAGAGCCGCCAGACCGGCGTCCCCATCGAGCGCGCCGGCAAGCCGCCGCCGAAGGAGTTCACGCCGGTCGCGCCGGGCTCCTACACCTCGGCCGCGATCATCATGCTGACCGACGGCCAGCGCACCACCGGCGTCGATCCGCTCGATGCCGCCAAGGTCGCGGCCGACCACGGCGTACGCGTCTACACGGTGGGCATCGGCACGGTCGACGGCGAGACCATCGGCTTCGAGGGCTGGTCGATGCGGGTGCGGCTCGACGAGGAGACGCTCAAGGCGATCGCCAACAAGACGCAGGCCGAGTATTTCTATGCGGGCACCGCGAACGACCTCAAGAAGGTCTACAACACGCTCAGCTCGAGGCTCACGGTCGAGAAGAAGGAGACCGAGATCTCGGCGCTGTTCGCGATGGGCGCCGCGGCACTCGCGCTGCTCTCCGCCGGCCTGTCGCTGCTCTGGTTCAATCGCATCCTCTAGCACCCCCAGATTGGCTCAGGGAACCGGCATCGTGCTGCTGCCCGGCCCGCGGCTTCGGCGGCACGCATGCGTCGGGACGGGTGGCGCTAGCCATCACAAGGAGATTCCATGTTTGATCTGAAGGGCAAGGTCGCGCTCGTGACCGGCGGCAACGGCGGCATCGGGCTCGGCATGGCCAAGGGGCTGGCCGGCGCCGGGGCGCGCGTGGTGATCGCGGCGCGCAACCCGCAGAAGTCGGCCGACGCGGTGGCGGCACTGAAGGCGCTGGGCAGCGACAGCTTCGCGCTGGCGGCGGACGTGACCGACGAGGACTCGGTGCAAGCCCTGTTCGACGAGGCCGTCGCGCGCTGCGGCCGGCTCGACATCCTGGTCAACAACGCCGGCACCACGGTGCGCAAGCCCGTCGACCAGCTCGCGCTGGCCGAGTGGCACCAGGTGATGGACACCAACCTCACGAGCGCCTTTCTCTGCTGCCGCGCCGCGCATCCGCACCTCAAGACTGCCGGTGGCGGCAAGATCATCAACATCGGCTCGATGATGTCGATCTTCGGTGCGCCGTATGCGCCGGCCTACGGCGCCAGCAAGGGCGGCATTGTGCAGCTGAGCCGGGCGATGGCCGCCTCCTGGGCGGCCGACGGGATCCAGGTCAACGCCGTGCTGCCGGGCTGGATCCAGACCGAGCTGACCGACGGCGCCAGGGCCCAGGTGCCGGGCCTCAACGAGCGCGTGATCGCCCGCACGGCGGCGGGGCGCTGGGGCAAGCCCGAGGATCTGGCGGGCATCGCGGTGTTCCTCGCCAGTGCGGCGTCGGACTTCGTGACCGGGACGGCGATCCCTGTGGATGGCGGCTATTCGATCGCGGCCTGAACGGCGAGGCGATCGTCCCGCCGTCCGGCAGCCCTCACGGAACTCGCCGAGCCCGCCATCGCTCGAAAGAGCGATGAACACCTCGCCCACGCCCCGGAACCTGCCCCGACGCACGGTCGCAGCGGCAGCGCTTGCATTGCCGGCACTCTGGCTGGGCGCCCGCGCGCAGCCAGCGGCGCCCCGGCGCCCGACGCCTTCGCAGACCGAAGGGCCGTTCTACCCGGTGGCCCTGCCGGCCGACTCGGACGGCGACCTGTTGCGCAACGGCACGCTGAACTACGGCGCCACCCAGCCGGCCTGGGTCGACGGCACGGTCACCGACCTCGATGGCCGCCCGCTGCGAGGCGCGCTGGTCGAGATCTGGCAATGCGATGAAGCGGGCCACTATCACCACCCGGGCGACGGCGACCGCGCCGATCGTGCCTTCCAGGGCTTCGGCCGGGTGGCGGTCGATGCCGACGGCCGCTACCGCTTCCACACCATCCGGCCGGTGCCCTACAGCGGCCGCACGCCTCACATCCACGTCAAGGTGAAGCTGGCCGGCCGCGAACTGCTGACCACCCAGCTCTACGTGGAAGGGGCGCCGGGCAACGCACGGGACGGTCTCTGGCGCCGCCTTTCGGAAGAGGCGCGAGCCGCGCTCACCGTTCCGTTCGAGCGCGCCTCGGACGGCTGGAAGGCCAGCTTCCCGATCGTCGTCGCCGCCTGAAAGGCCCCCACGCGTCGTGTGGTCGCCGCCCACCGAGGGGGCGTCAGCAGGCCGCCCGTCTGCGCGAAGCGCGGACTTCGCCGGGCTGGCGGCCCGGCGCCGGCCTGAGCTCAGTCCGCCAGCCGGCCCGCGGTGAGCCGCAGCACGCGGTCGCAACGCGCCGCCAGGCTCTCGTCGTGCGTGACCATCACGAACGCCGTGTTGCGCTCGTGCGCGAGGCGCAGCATCAGCGCGAACACGCCGTCGGCGGTCGCGCGGTCGAGGTTGCCGGTGGGCTCGTCGGCCAGCACGCAGTCGGGCGCGGTGACCAGCGCGCGCGCGATCGCCACCCGCTGGCGCTCGCCGCCCGACAGTTCCGCCGGCCGATGCTGCACGCGTTCGCCCAGGCCCACGGCGCTCAGCATCGCGACCGCCGCCTCGCTCGCCTCGGCCGGTGGCGCGCGGCGGATCTTGAGCGGCATCGCCACGTTGTCGAGCGCGCTGAACTCGGGCAGCAGGTGATGGAACTGGTAGACGAAGCCGAGGTGCCGGTTGCGCAGCCGGCCCTGCTCGGCCGCGTCGACATGGGCGATGTTCTCGCCGTGCAGTTCGACACTGCCGGCGGTCGGCGCGTCGAGGCCGCCCATCAGGTGCAGCAGGGTGCTCTTGCCCGACCCCGAGGCGCCGACGATCGCCAGTGTCTCGCCCGCGTGGACGTCGAGGTCGACGCCGTGCAGCACCGTGAGGTCGATGCGGCCTTCGTGGAAGCGCTTGGTCAATCCGCGGACTTTCAACACCACGTCGTTCGCCGTCTTACTCATAGCGCAGCGCCTCCGCCGGATTGACGCGGCTCGCCCGCCAGCTCGGATAGAGGGTGGCGACAAAGGCCAGGACCAGCGAGATCACGGTGATCGGCAGGATGTCGCCGCGCTGCGGGTCGCTCGGCATCTTGCTGATCAGGTAGATGTCCTTGGGCAGGAAGCTGGCATGGAAGAGCCGCTCCAGCGCCGGCACGATGACGTCGATGTTGTAGGCGATGCCCAGGCCCAGCAGCAGGCCGCCGAGCGTGCCCATGACGCCGACCATCGCCCCCTGGACCACGAAGATGCCCATGATGCTTTTCGGGCTGGAACCCAGCGTGCGCAGGATCGCGATGTCGGCGCGCTTGTCGGTCACGGTCATCACCAGCGTCGAGACCAGGTTGAAGGCCGCCACCGCGACGATCAGCGTGAGGATGATGAACATCATGCGTTTCTCGACCTGGACCGCCGCGAACCAGGTCTTGTTGGCGCGCGTCCAGTCGCGGATCAGGAACTGGCCCGGCAGCGTGGCCGCCAGCTGGTCGGCCACCTCGCGCGCCTGGTGCAGGTCCTTGAGCTTGAGGCGCACGCCGGTCGGGCCCTCGAGGCGGAACACGCGGGCGGCGTCCTCGGCGTGGATCATGGCCAGCGCCGAGTCGTATTCGTAGTGGCCCGAGTCGAAGGTGCCGACCACGGTAAAGGGCTTGAAGCGCGGCATGACACCCGCCGGCGTGACCTGGCCGCCGGGCGCCACCAGCGTGACCTGGTCGCCCACGCGCACGAACATCGAGCGCGCCAGCTCGATGCCCAGCACGATGCCGAACTCGCCCGGCACCAGCTTGTCGAGCGCGCCTTGCTGCGCGGTGGTCGAGATGTCGGTCACCTGCGGCTCGAGCCTGGGGTCGATGCCGCGGATCAGCGCGCCCTTCATGTCCTCGCCGCGCGCCAGCAGCGCCTGTGCGGCGACGAAGGGCGCGACGCCGATCACCTCGGGATTCTTGCGCGCCTCGGCCATGATGGCGTCGATGTCGGCCAGCGCCTGGCCGTCGCGCGAGAAGATCTCGATGTGCGAGATCACCCCGAGCATGCGGTCGGTGACTTCCTTCTGAAAGCCGTTCATCACGCTCAGCACGATGATCAGTGCCGCCACGCCCAGCGCGATGCCGAACATCGAGACCCCGGAGATGAAGGAGATGAAGCCGTTGCGCCGCGTGGCCCGGCCGGCACGGGTGTAACGCCAGCCGAGTTGCAGTTCATAGGGGAGTCGCATGGGGAGGAATTGTGGCATCCCGGACAATAGGCCCATGCCAGCCCCTCCCACTGCCCGCCATCTGCTCATTCCTTTCGCCGGCCGGGGTTCTCCGGCCTGCCGCGAGGCGCTGGCCGGCCTCCGGCTGCCGAAACTCGAGGCGCTGCTGGCCCGGCTCACACTGCTGCATGCCGACAGCCAGGACGACAGCACCCGCTCGCCGCCGCACGAGCGCGCGCTGGCGGAGGCCCTGGGCATCGCCGCGGCCGATGGCTGCATTCCCTGGGCCGCCCTGGAGGCCAGCAAGGCGGGTCTCGGCCCGACGGACGGCGGCCAGGCCTGGGGCGTGGCCACGCTGTGCCACTGGCAAGTCGGCATCGACGACGTCGTGCTGGGCGACCCGGGCGCCATCGAGATCGACGCCGCCGAGTCCGACGCGCTGCTGGCCGCGGCGCGGCCCTTCTTCGAGGAGGACGGTATCGCGCTGCACGCCACGGCCACGCCCGGGCGCTGGCTGGCACGCGGCCCGATCTTCGACGGCCTGGCGACCGCGTCGATCGACCGTGCCGTCGGCTTCCCGATCTCGCAGTGGTCGCCGCTGTCCGATGCCGGGCGGCCGTTGCGCCGGCTCCAGAACGAGATGCAGATGCTGCTCTACACCGAACGCGTGAACGACGCCCGCACCGCGCGCGGCGTACCGCCGATCAATTCCTTCTGGCTCAGCGGCACCGGCCGCCTGCCCGCCGCGTTCGTGCCGACCGGTGCCGCGCCCACGGTGGCCGAGTCTCTGCGCCCGCCCGCCCTGCGCGACGACGGCGCCGGCTGGGCCGCGGCCTGGCAGGCGCTGGACGCCGGGCCGGTGGCCGAACTGCTGGCCGATTGCACGCGAGGCGACGCGGTCACGCTGACACTCTGCGGCGACCGCGGCGCCCATCGCTTCGGCGTGCAGCCGCGCGGCTTCGCGCGCTGGGCCCGGGGCCTGTTCGGCCGTCCCGGCGCCGCCCCCGTCCTCGAGGCATTGTGAGCATGAAGATCCTCCCCAGGGCCATCCCCCCGCGCAGCGCCTGGGCGCTCGAACAGGCCGGCGTGCATCCGCTGCTGGCGCAACTCTATGCCGCGCGCGGCGTGCTCGCGAAGGCGGAGCTCGATGACGGCCTCGCCCTGCTGCTGCCCCCGCACACGCTGCGCGGCGCGCGCGAGGCCGCGTCGCTGCTGGCCGACGCGATCCGCGACGACAAGCGCCTGTGCATCGTCGCCGACTACGACTGCGACGGCGCCACCGCCTGCGCCGTCGCGGTGCGCGGCCTGCGCCTGCTGGGCGCGCGGCACGTGAGCTATCTCGTGCCCGACCGCGTCATCGACGGCTACGGCCTCACGCCGCCAATCGCCGAGCGCGTCGCCGCGAGCGGCGCCGACCTGCTGATCACGGTCGACAACGGCATCGCGAGCGTCGAAGGCGTCGCCGCCGCCAAGGCGCGCGGCCTCGCGGTGCTCGTGACCGACCACCACCTGCCGGGCCCGGTGCTGCCCGAGGCGGACGTGCTGGTGAACCCCAACCAGCCCGGCTGCGAATTCGACAGCAAGAGCATCGCCGGCGTGGGCGTGATGTTCTACGTGCTGCTGGCGCTGCGCACCGAACTGCGGACGCGCGGCGTGTTCGATGTCGCCGGCCAGCCGAAGCTCGATGTCCTGCTGCCCCTCGTGGCGCTCGGCACGGTCGCCGACGTGGTCCGCCTCGACGCCAACAACCGGCGCCTGGTGGCCCAGGGGCTGCGCCGCATCCGCGCCGGCACGATGCAGGCCGGCGTCGCCGCGCTGTTCAAGGCGGCGGGCCGCAACGCGGCCGCGGCGACCACCTTCGATTTCGGTTTTGCGCTGGGGCCCCGCATCAACGCCGCCGGCCGCCTGGCCGACATGACGCTCGGCATCGAGTGCCTGCTGACCGACGATGCCGGTCGCGCCGACGAACTCGCCCGCATGCTCGACGGCATCAACCGCGAGCGGCGCGACATCGAAGGCGGCATGCGCGACAAGGCGCTGGCGCTGGCCGAGACGCTCTTCGACGACAGCCTGGAGCCGCCGGCGGCGATCAGCGTGTTCGGCGCCGACTTCCATGAAGGCGTGGTCGGCATCGTGGCTTCGCGCATCAAGGAGCGCTTCCACCGGCCGACCTTCGTCTTCGCCGCCAGCGGCGCCGACGGCAAGGCGCACGAGCTCAAGGGCTCGGGCCGCTCGATCCCCGGCTTCCATCTGCGCGATGCGCTCGACCTGGTCGCCAAGCGGCACCCCGGCGTGCTGCTGCGCTTCGGCGGCCACGCGATGGCGGCCGGCTGCACCGTGGCGCGCGAGCAGTTCCCGGTCTTCGAGCAGGCGCTGGCCCAGGTCGCCCAGGAGTGGCTCGACGCCGCCACGCTGACGCGCCGGCTCGACACCGACGGTCCGCTGGCGCCCGAGTACCTGCGGGTCGATCTGGTCGACACGCTGCACCGCGAGGTCTGGGGCCAGGGCTTCGCGCCGCCGACCTTCAGCGAGGAGGTCGAGGTGGTCTCTCAGCGCCTGGTCGGCGAGAAGCACCTCGCGCTCAAGCTCAAGCACCGCGGCAAGCCGGTGGACGGCATCTGGTTCGGCCACACCGAGCCGCTGCCGCCGAAAGTGGTGCTCGCCTGGCGGCTCGATGCCGACGAATGGCAGGGCGTGCGGCGGGTCCGGTTCCTGGTCGAAGGCGCTGAACTCTAGGGCCTGTTCAGGCCCTGTGGCTCCGATTGTTTCCAGGCTGCTAACGCCGCGGTTCCATCTGCGGCGGTTGTGCGGTGGCGTTCGGCTCCAAACTTCTCTTCACCGACAAACCCCTGTGAAGGAAGTGAAATGAAAGCCTCGAAGATCATCGCCGCCGCTGCACTGTCCCTGCTGGCTGCGGCCGGCGCCAACGCAGAAACCTACGACGGCGTGCATGCCCTGACCTCGTCCGCGAGCCGCTCCGAAGTGGCCGGCCAGGCAGTGGCCGCAGCGCGCCAGGGCAACGTCTATGCCGACGGAGCCAGCGCGGGTGCGCAGCCTTTCAGCTCCACCGCCAGCCGCGCCACCGTGCGTGCCGAAGCGGTCGCGAAAGCGCACGACCCGCTGGCCAGCCTCGACCGCCGCGCGTTCTATCGCGACCAGGTGCCGAGCGCGTACAGCAAGCCGAAGATCTCGTTCACCCGCCAGGCCGCGCTGTAAGTCGCCAGGCCCTAACGCTGAAAGACCTGATTGAGCCCGATCGCGTAGCCCCGGACCCCGTCCGGGCCGCTGCGCGCGGCGCTCAGGTCGATGCTGATCGTCGGTGTCAGGTTGAACCTCACGCCGGCACGCGAGGTCCAGGCATCCACGGCCTTGAAGCGTTCGAAGATCAGCCAGACCTTGTCGTTCACCGACCAGGCGCCCTGAAGCCCTCCGCGCCCGGTCCGCTCGCCGCTGCCGGGCGTCCAGTCATAGCCGAGATTGAGGTTGACGTACAGGCTGTCGAGCGGATGCCAGGTCACGGGCACCACGAACTGGCCGCCGGCGCGACCGCCGTGCGTGACATCCCAGACCGCACTGAAGAACAGCGCCGCGCTGAGCCGCGCATCGTCCTGCTGCCCCATGAAGGTCCACTTGAGCTGCGGCCCGGCGCCGTAGGCATGTTCGCCCGGCACCGAAGCACGATCGACGTTGAAGCCGAGTTCGACCGGGCCGACCCGGCATGCGGGCCCGAGGTGGTAGTCGGTGACCGGCGCCGTGCCGAAGCGCCCGCCCCAGACCTCGTACTGGCACTGGCCCGGGTCCAGCGTGCCGGCGTCGTCGATGTCGAAGTGGCCGGCGGCATGGACCTGCAGCGCCAGGACGCAAAGAAGCGGGGCAAGAAGACGTCGGGCCATGGCCGCGCATTCTAGGAGCCGCGCGTGACTCAGAACTCGAACTGGGGCTGCAACTCGCGGATGCGCTTCATCGCCACACCCGCTGCCGCCGTCCGGGTCTCGACGCCCAGCTTGACGTAGACCCGCTCCAGGTGCTTCTTGGCGGTCGCGGGGCTGCTGCCGAGGATCTCGCCGATGTCCTTGTTGGTCTTGCCCTTGACCACCCAGTACAGAACCTCGGCCTCGCGCGCCGTGAGCTTGAGGCTCAGGCTCATGGTCTCGATCACCGCGGTGTCCGACAGCTCGCGCATGATGATCAGCCAGTCGTCGCCGTCGTCGTCGTGGCCGGTCTGCTGGTGCAGGCGCAGGCTGAGGCGGTTCGCGCCGTGCGCGATCGCGAGCGCGGGCGGTTCGACCTGGCGCTGCTGGGCATCCGGCAGGTGGCGGCGCAGCCACGCGAGCACCGCGGGTGGCGTCACCGGCGCGCTGGTGCCGCAGTAGCGCAGCAGCATCTCGCGCGCCAGTGCGGTCTGCCAGATCAGCTTGCCCTCGGGCATGCGCACCGTGATGCTGGCATAGCCGAAGGCATCGAGCGCATTGCGCGCCTGGCCCGCCTGCTGCGCGGCCTGCCGCGCGCGCCGCGCGCCCTGCAGGTGGACGTTCATGCGCGCCAGCACCTCCTTGGGCTTGATCGGCTTGGTCACGTAGTCGACCCCGCCGGCCTCCAGCGCGGCCACCAGGTGCTCGGTCTCGGTCAGGCCGGTCATGAAGACGATCGGGATGTGCGCGGTCGCGGCATCGGCCTTGAGCCGGCGCGCGACCTCGAAGCCGTCGATGCCGGGCATCATCGCGTCGAGCAGGACGATGTCGGGCCGCGCCTGGGCCGCGCGCTGCAGCGCCTGCTCGCCGCTGGTGGCGACCAGCACGGTGTAGCCCGATTCGTCGAGCGCATCGTGCAGCACCGCGAGGTTGTCGGGCACGTCGTCGACGATCAGCACCAGGTCGCTGTTGCCGCCGCTGCCGCGCAGCGTATCGACCAGCAGGGGGGGATTGTCCGAGCCGCTCATGAAGTCCCCACTGCCGCGCTCAGCGCACGGCTCATGGCCTCGAACTGGAACTGCCGCGCCAGCGCGCGCTGGGCGGCGGTCCACGCCGCGCACTCGGGCTGCGCCGTGTCGATGTCGTCGAGCTGGTTCATGATGCCCCGAAAATAGCCCAGGCCGACCGCTTCCTCGAGCGCGCGCAGCCGCGCGGCCGAAGGCAGCACCACCACCGCGGCCTCGACGGCGGCAGGTGGCGCGACGGCGCTCTCGGTCCACAGGATGCCGAGGCGGCGCTCGAGCCAGTCGAGCAGCTCGCTGTGGCGCACCGGCTTGACGAAGAAATCATCGGGCGTGATGCCGACATCGTTCTCCAGGCGCTTGTCGAAGGCATTGGCCGAGACGATCGCAACCGCCCCCTGCGCAAGCCCCAGGGCGCGCGAACGGCGGATCGTCTCCCAGCCATCGATGCCCGGCATCGCGAGATCGACGAACATCGCATCGGGATGCCAGCCCGCCGCCACCAGGTCGAGCGCGTCGTGGCCGCTGGCCGCGGTGCGCAGCTCGAAACCCAGCGGCGCCAGCACCTGCACCAGCAGCTCGCGATCGGCCTCCTCGTTGTCGACCACCAGCAGGCGCCGCCGGCGGCCTTCGTAGCCGTGCCGCAGCCGCGCCGCGGGCGCCCGAACACGCCGACCGCCGCCGGCGGGCACCTCGTGCACGCGCGGCAGGAACAGCCGCACGCTGAACCGCGAGCCGACGCCGGGCGTGCTCTGCACGCTCATCTCGCCGCCCATCAGGTCGACCAGCATCTTGGCAATCGTCAGTCCGAGTCCGGCGCCGGGTGCCGCCGGGCCGGCCGTGGCGCCGCGCGCGAAAGGCTCGAAGATGCGGCCGAGTTCCGCCGCCGACATGCCCGGCCCGGTGTCCTCGATCTCGATCGCGGCGAATTCGCGCGCATAGCGCAGCCGCAGCGTGACCTGGCCGGCGGCAGTGAACTTGATGGCGTTGCCCAGCAGGTTGATGAGGATCTGCCGCACCCGCTTCTCGTCCGCGCGCACCATGTCGGGCAGGCCGCCGCTGGGCTCGAAGCGGAAGGCCAGCCCCTTCTCGGCGGCCTCCAGCTCGAACATGTCGGCCAGCTCGCTCATCAGCTCCGCGAACGCCATCGGCCGGGCGTTGAGCGTGAGTTTGCCGGCCTCGATGTGGGCGATGTCCAGCGTGCCCTCGATCAGCGACAGAAGGTGCTCGCCGCCGCGCCTGATCACCGCTACCGCCTGCCGGCGATGCGGCGGCACCGCGGCGTCCTCGCCCATCAGTTGCGCGTAGCCCAGGATGCTGTTGAGCGGCGTGCGCAGCTCATGGCTGATGGCGCTGATGTAGCGGCTCTTGGCCTGGTTGGCCTGGTCGGCCGCGCGCCTGGCTTCCTCTGCGAGGCTGCGCGCATGGTCGGCGCTCTGCTTGGCCGCCTGCAGCGCATGGTCGGTCTTGCGGTGCAGTTCGATTTCGCGCACCAGCAGGTGGGTCTGGCGATTCGATTCCTCCTGCGCCACCTTGCGGCTCTGGTGCGCGAGCACCAGCCACCAGGCGACGATGCCGGCGATCACGAGCAGTGCCATGTAGGCCTTGAGGAAGCCGGAACGCAGCGATGCCGGCTGCATGCCGAGCATCGTCGCTTCACTGAAGGCTCCCTCGGCGAGCGCCCGCAGCTCCTGCTGGTACAGCACACCGAAGACGGCCGCCAGCAGCGGCACGACGATCAGCATCAGCAGCAGGAAGTGGCCGAGCCCGGTGTCGAGGTAGGGCCAGACGCGGCGCGGCAGCAGCCAGCGCAAGGCGCCGGACCACTGCGCAGACAGGCTCGCCTGCGGCTTGCAGAGGTCGCCGCAGCGCGCATCCAGCGTGCAGCACAGCGAACAGATCGCGCCCTGGTAGGCGGGGCAGTGCGCCATGTCCGGGCCTTCGTATTCGCGCTCGCAGATCACGCAGAGCTGGGTGAAGAGTTCGCCGCCGGGCCGCCCCAAGGCGGACTGCGCCCCCTCGGGGGGCAGCGACGACACGCAGTGCGGAGCGTGGGGGCCTTGAGTCCGGCGATAGCTGCCGGCATCCGACTCGACCCGCGCCCAGCGGATCGCCGAGCGGCGCGCCGACGGCGCGAAGGGCGCGGCACCGTCGTCATCGGAGACCCGCGCGATGTAGTACTTCCCGCGGGTCGCCCAGGCGATCAGCGGCGCCGCGACGAAGGCGGTGCCGAGCGCGATCAGCGCCGAGAAGGCCTGCGCCAGCGGCCCGAAGACGCCCAGGTGCGCGGTGATCGAGAGCACCGAGGCCAGCGCCATCGCGCCGACCCCGACCGGGTTGATGTCCCACAGGTGGGCGCGCTTGAACTCGATCCCCGGCGGCGACAGGCCCAGCGGCTTGTTGACGACCAGGTCGGCCACCACCGCCATCATCCAGGCGATCGCGATGTTGGCGTAGAGGCCCAGCACGTCGCCGAGCGCCTCGAACACGTTCATCTCCATCAGCATGAAGGCGATCAGCGCATTGAACACCACCCACACCACGCGGCCCGGATGGCTGTGCGTGACGCGCGAGAAGAAGTTGCTCCAGGCCAGCGAGCCGGCATAGGCGTTGGTGACGTTGATCTTGAGCTGCGAGATGACCACGAACACCGCGGTCGCCGCCACCGCCCAGCCGTAGTTCGGGAACACGTACTCGTAGGCGGCCAGGTACATCTGGTTGGGGTCGACGGCGCGCTCCGGCGGCACCATGTGGCGGATCGCCAGGTAGGCCAGCAGCGCGCCGCCCAGCATCTTGAGCACGCCAAGCACCACCCAGCCGGGTCCGCCCGCCAGCACGCCGGCCCACCAGCGGCCGCGGTTGGCGGCCGTGCGCGCCGGCATGAAGCGCAGGTAGTCGGCCTGCTCGCCCATCTGGGTGATCAAGGCGATGCCCACGGTCAAGGCGGCACCGAAGAGGTGCAGATCGAAGCCATCCGCCTTCGACCTGACACCGATGTAGTGCGAAATTCCCGAGAACGCACCAGGATCGCGCGCCAGCACGTAGCCGAAGGGCACGACCAGCATCAGCAGCCAGACCGGCTGGGTCCAGACCTGCAGCCGGCTGATGGCCGAAATGCCGTGGGCGACCAGCGGGATCACGACCAGCGCGCACACCAGGTAGCCCCAGACCGGCGGGATGCCGAGCGCGAGTTCGAGCGCATAGGCCATCACCGCGGCTTCCAGCGCGAAGAAGATGAAAGTGAAGGAGGCGTAGATCAGCGAGGTCAGGGTCGAGCCGATGTAGCCGAAGCCGGCGCCGCGCGTGAGCAGGTCCATGTCGATGCCGTAGCGCGCCGCGTAGACGCTGATCGGCAGCCCGGCCAGGAAGATGATCAGCCCGGTGACCAGGATCGCCCAGAAGGCATTGACGAAGCCGTACTGCACCAGCAGCGTGGCGCCGACCGCCTCCAGGATCAGGAACGAGGCCGCGCCGCCGAAGGCCGTGCTGGCCACCCGCCATTCGGACATCCGGCGGAAGCGCTGCGGCGTGTAGCGCAGCGCGTAGTCCTCCAGCGTTTCGCGCGCGACCCAGCTGTTGTAGTCGCGCCGCACCTTGACGATGCGCTGCGGCGCTTCGTCGCTCGGAGCGGGAGAAATGGCGGGGGTGTCCACGCCGGGACGGTGCAGCTTTCGTGCCCACCTGTACTCACCCCCCAGGTTGGGCTCACGTCGTGTAGCCCGCCCACCCCCGACCGGGGGCAACACCAGCGGCCCGGCAAAGCCGGTTCCGCGGCGTTTCACCAATGGGCCTCGCTGCGCGGGCCGGCCGCAGCACGCGCAAGGCACGACTGTTGCAATGGTTCACGACCGCCCACTACTGGCCAGCCCCAAGACGCCGCCTCCGCCCCCATGGAACTCACACCGCGCGAAAAAGACAAGCTGCTGATCTTCACCGCAGCCCTGCTGGCCGAACGGCGCCGGGCCCGCGGGCTCAAGCTCAACTATCCCGAGGCCGTGGCGCTGATCTCGGCCGCCGTGATGGAGGGCGCGCGCGACGGCAAGAGCGTCGCCGCGTTGATGAGCGAGGGCCGCGCCGTGCTGACCCGCGCCGACGTCATGGACGGCATCGCCGAGATGATCCCGGACATCCAGGTCGAGGCCACCTTTCCCGACGGCACCAAGCTGGTGACCGTGCACCAGCCGATCGTCTGACCCCGCTCGAACAACACCCAGGACATTCACCATGCGATCCAACCGCACCGTACCCGCCCTCGCCCTGCTGCTCGCCGCGCTGCCGCTGGCCGCGAACGCCCACACCGGGGCCGACGCCGGCGCGCACCACGACTTCCTGGCGGGATTCCTGCACCCGCTCACCGGTCCCGACCACCTGGCCGCGATGGTGGCGGTCGGCCTATGGAGCGCACTGGCGGCGCGCCGCGCCTGGCCCGACCTGCTGTGGGCGCCGCTGGGCTTCGCCTCGATGCTGCTGGTCGGCGCACTCGTCGGACTCGCGGGCGTGCAGCTGCCTGCGGTCGAACCGATGATCGCGGCCTCGCTGCTGGTGCTGGGCCTGCTGGTCGCGACCCGTCGGCAGCTGCCGGCGCTGGCCGCGGCCGCGCTGGTCGGCATCTTCGCAGTCTTCCATGGTGTCGCGCACGGGCAGGAACTGCACGGCGAGTCCGGCGCCGCGCTGACCCTGGCCGGCATGCTGGCTGCCACCGTGCTGCTGCATGCGGCCGGCATCGCAGCCGGCTGGTCGCTGCGCCACGGCCATCGCTGGCTGCCGCGCATCGCGGGCGCCGCGGTGGCGCTGTTCGGCGTCGCGCTGCTCGGCAACGCACTGGCCTGAGGCGGTTTCGATGATCCCGGGCGAACTCATCACCGACGAGGGCGAGCACGTCCTCAACCCCGGCCGGCGCGCCATCACGCTGGTGGTG
The DNA here is from genome assembly GCF_052114385.1 of Variovorax sp. M-6. Taxonomy (NCBI): domain Bacteria; kingdom Pseudomonadati; phylum Pseudomonadota; class Betaproteobacteria; order Burkholderiales; family Comamonadaceae; genus Variovorax; species Variovorax sp. M-6. The sequence goes on from NZ_JBFREQ010000022.1 coordinate 71,680, forward strand.
CGGAACACCGCCGACCGGCCGATCCAGGTCGGCTCGCACTACCACTTCGCCGAGACCAACGGTGCACTCGGTTTCGACCGCGAGGCCGCGCGCGGCATGCGGCTGAACATCGCATCGGGCACCGCCGTGCGCTTCGAGCCCGGGCAGCAACGCACGGTCGAGCTGGTGGATTTTTCGGGTGACCGCGTGATCTACGGCTTCCGCGGCCTGGTGCAAGGAAAACTGTAAATGGCAACCATCGGACGGCGTGCCTACGCCGAAATCTTCGGCCCCACCGTGGGCGACCGCGTCCGCCTCGCCGACACCGACCTGGTGATCGAGGTCGAGGAGGACTACACGCTGCACGCCGGCGGATACGGCGAAGAGGTCAAGTTCGGCGGCGGCAAGACCATCCGAGACGGGATGGCGCAAGGCCAGCGCACGCGCGCCGAAGGCGCGGTCGACACGGTGATGACCAATGCGCTGATCCTCGACCACTGGGGCATCGTGAAGGCCGACATCGGCTTGAAGGACGGCCGCATCGTGGCCATCGGCAAGGCCGGCAATCCCGACGTGCAATCGGGCGTCGACATCGTCATCGGCCCGGGCACCGAGGTCATCAGCTGCGAAGGCAACATCGTCACCGCGGGCGGCATCGACAGCCACATCCACTTCATCTGCCCGCAGCAGATCGAGGAGGCGCTGGCCTCGGGCGTGACGACCATGCTCGGCGGCGGCACCGGCCCCGCGACCGGCACCTTCGCGACCACCGCGACGCCGGGCCCCTGGCACATCGAGCGCATGCTGCAGGCGGCCGACGCCTTCCCGATGAACCTCGGCTTCCTGGGCAAGGGCAACGCCAGCCTGCCGGCCGCGCTGCACGAGCAGATCGACGCCGGCGTGATCGGCCTCAAACTGCACGAGGACTGGGGCACCACGCCGGCGGCGATCAGCAACTGCCTGGACGTCGCCGATGCCACCGACACGCAGGTCGCGATCCACAGCGACACGCTCAACGAATCGGGCTTCGTCGAGAACACGATCGCGGCCGTCAAGGGCCGCGGGATCTGCGCCTTCCACACCGAGGGCGCGGGCGGCGGCCATGCGCCGGACATCCTGCGCGTGGTGGGCGAAGCCAACTTCCTGCCCTCGTCGACCAACCCGACCATGCCCTACACGGTGAACACGCTCGACGAGCATGTCGACATGCTGATGGTGTGCCATCACCTCGACGCCGGCATCCCCGAGGACCTGGCCTTCGCCGAGAGCCGGATCCGCAAGGAGACCATCGCGGCCGAGGACATCCTGCACGACCTCGGCGCGATCAGCATGTTCAGCTCCGACAGCCAGGCCATGGGCCGGGTCGGCGAGATCGTCATCCGCTGCTGGCAGACCGCCCACAAGATGAAGGCCCAGCGCGGCAAGCTGCCCGAGGACGCCGGGCGCAACGACAACTTCCGCGCCAAGCGTTACGTCGCCAAGTACACGATCAACCCGGCGCTCGCGCACGGGATCGCGCACGAGGTCGGCAGCATCGAGGTCGGCAAGTGGGCCGACCTGGTGGTCTGGAAGCCGGCCTTCTTCGGCGTCAAGCCGTTCACGATCATCAAGGGCGGCACCATCGCCATGGCCGCGATGGGCGACCCCAACGCCTCGATCCCGACGCCGCAGCCGGTGCACTACCGGCCGATGTTCGGCGCCTATGGAGGATCACTCGCAAAAAGCTCGCTGACCTTCGTCTCGCAGGCCGGCTTGGCCGCCGGCATCGGCGGCCGCTACGGGCTCGCCAAGAATCTCAGCGCGGTGAAGCATGTGCGCGGCGTGCGCAAGCAGCACATGGTGCACAACGCCTACACGCCGACGATGGAGATCGATGCGCAGACCTACGCGGTGCGCGCCGACGGGCAGTTGCTGGTGTGCGATCCTGCGGTTTCGCTGCCGATGACGCAGCGGTATTTTCTGTTCTGAATGTCAGTCACGCCGGAACGCGAGGCGGTCGCGGATCCACTGCGCAAGCGCCGCTTCGTCGAGCTGGCCCGCTGCAAGCCGGAGCGTCGCAAGAACGCAGTCTTCATCCGTGGCATCGAGCTCGAGCCCGTTGAGGTCCAGAAAGACTTCCAGGGCAACGAAGGCCGTCCTCTTGTTGCCATCGACGAACGGATGGTTGCGGGCGATGCCGAATGCATAGCTCGCCGCGAGGGTCGCGGCGTCCGGCGACTCGTACAACGCCCGGTGCTGCGGCCGGGCCATGGCAGAAGCAAGCAGCCCCTCGTCACGTACGCCAGCGGGGCCTCCGTGCTCGACCAGTTGCTCCTCGTGGGCCGCATGGATCATGCTGACGCTGAGCCAGACCCATTGCGGGTTGGCGGCCGTCACTTGGCCAGTTCGCGCAGAACATTGCGCCGTTTTTTCATGATTCGGCGCGCGGCTTCCATTTGGCGTTCGAACTCATCGTCATACGGCGAGAGTCTGAAGCCGCCGTTCGCGGCCTCCGTCATGTAGATCGTGTCACCCTTCTCCAGATTCATCTTCGCCAAGATTTCCTTGGGCAGGATCACTCCCACCGAATTGCCGATCTGGGTCAGTTTGAGCGCGGACATCGAATGCTCCGTTGATTCGAAGTTATAACAAGCGTTATATTAATGCATCCCCATCAAGTACCGCAAGCACAGATGCTCACCGCCAACAAACTCATGCCCCAGGGCGGCGGCCTCGCGGCCGTCCTGCTCAAGCGCGCCGCCACCGTCGAACTCGACTGGGACGTGCGCCAGAAGAGCCGCTTCGACACCACCGATTCGCAAGGCCGCCAGCTTGGCGTGTTCCTGCCGCGCGGCACCGCCGTGCGCGGCGGCGACGTGCTGGTGGCCGAGGACGGCTCGCTGGTCAAGGTCATCGCCGCGGCGCAGCCGGTGCTGGTGATCACGCACTGCAGCGAACACGGCACGCCCTTCGACCTGATGCGCGCGGCCTACCACCTGGGCAACCGGCACGTGCCGATCGAGCTCAAGCCCGATCACCTGAAAATCGAGCCCGACCATGTGCTGGCGGGCATGCTGCGCTCGATGCACCTGATCGTGCGCGAAGCCGAGGACGCCTTCGAGCCCGAAGGCGGCGCCTACGGGGCGAACGGCGGCGGCCATGGGCATTCGCACGGCGCCGCGCCGGTCGGGCCGGTGCTGCATCCGGATGCCTATGCGGGTTCGCATGCGCACGGCGGCCATGACCACGACTACGACCCTCACCATTCGCACGGATGAATGACGCGCCGGCCGCCCTGTCCGCCGCCAGCCTGCTGCAGCTGATCTGGCTGGCATCGCCGGCCCTTCCCGTGGGCGGCTTTTCCTATTCCGAAGGCCTCGAAGCCGGCATCGAATGGGCCGGACTCGGCACCGAGGAAGCGGCCGCCGGCTGGCTGGCCGACCAGCTCCACCTGAGCCTGGCGCGCGCCGACCTCGCGGTGGTCGCACAGGCGATTCCCGCCTGGCGCGAAGGCGACATGGCACGCCTGCGCGCGCTCAACGACTGGGTGTTCCAGACCCGCGAATCGGCCGAGTTCCTGCTGCAGACCGAGCAGATGGGCCGCTCCTTCGCCGAATGGCTCAAGCTGCATCACGCCGACGCAGCGGGCCTGTTCGAGGCGCTGCCCGCGAGCTACCCGATCGCCTTCGCCTTCGCCGCCGCCCGCACCGAGGCACCGGCGCGCGACGCCTGCCTGGCCTTCGCCTTCGGCTGGGCCGAGAACATGGTGAGCGCGGCGGTCAAGGCGGTGCCGCTGGGCCAGAGCGCGGGCCAGCGCATGCTCGGCCGGCTGGCGGCGGAAATCCCCCTGGCGGTCGAACGGGCGCTCGCCCTCGCGGATGATGAGCGCCAGGCCTTCGCCCCGATGCTGGCGATTCTTTCTGCCCGCCACGAAACCCAATATTCCCGTCTTTTCAGAAGCTGAGCACGCCCATGTCCACCGCACTCCACCACATCCCGCACCGCACCAAGAAGCTGCCGCCGCTGCGGGTCGGCATCGGCGGCCCGGTCGGCTCCGGCAAGACCACGCTGCTCGAGATGCTGTGCAAGGCCATGCGCGACAAGTACGACCTGATCGCGATCACCAACGACATCTACACCAAGGAAGACCAGCGCCTGCTGACGGTGGCCGGCGCGCTGCCGGCCGAGCGCATCATGGGCGTGGAGACCGGCGGCTGCCCGCACACCGCGATCCGCGAGGACGCCTCGATCAACCTCGAGGCAATCGACCGCATGCTGGTCCAGTTTCCCGATGCCGACGTGGTGTTCGTGGAATCGGGCGGCGACAACCTGGCGGCCACCTTCAGCCCCGAGCTCTCCGACCTGACGATCTACGTGATCGACGTCGCGGCCGGCGAGAAGATCCCGCGCAAGGGCGGCCCCGGCATCACCAAGAGCGACCTGTTCGTGATCAACAAGACCGACCTCGCGCCCTACGTCGGCGCCGACCTCGGCGTGATGGAGGCGGACACAAAACGCATGCGCAAGCAGCGGCCCTTCGTGATGACCAATCTCAAGACACGCACCGGCCTCGCCGAGGTGGTGGCCTTCATCGAAGAGCGCGGGATGCTCGGCGAGGCCTGAAGCTCGCACAGAGCTCAATTTGTGACGGCCGCCGTGAAATGGTCCGCATCTTGCTGTAAGGCTAGACCATAGGGCTTGTATCGCGATGTCACCCGAAGCGCGATACTTCCACAACGAGTTACGAGTCAACAGCGCCATCATGGCTTCAGAAGCGATCTTTCATCCGGCGACCGGCAGCGTGCAGTTCGCCATCTACCCCGACGGCCACGACGGCGCCCGCATCATTGCCCGCATCGACGAAGAGGCGCTGCAGGCGCGCTTCCAGGCGCCCGAGGACCGCGACGCCGACCTGGTGCTGGCCTATGCGCGCAACGCGGACGCCATCGATGCGATGGCCACGGCCCGGTACCGCGAGAATCCGGCGGTGGCGGTCTGCCTGCACAGCGACGACTTCCTGCGGACGGGCGGCGCGGCGGGCCTGCCGGAACGCAGAGCCACGGCGGACGTGGCCTGAGGCGCGCCGACCTGCTCGACATCCGTCCTCCTCCGGCGCGGCTTGACCTTGAAGTTACTTCAGGGTTTCCAATGGCTTCATGGCAAGAAACACCCCTGAAACCTCGAACGCCGGCATCCGCGCGCCAGCCCATCCTCCCCCCGCGTCCTGCTGCGCGGCCGACCATGCGGCCGCCGCGCCCCTGCCGATCGGGCCGGGCGCGCCCAACACCTACCGCATCCCGACCATGGACTGCAGCGCCGAGGAGTCGGAGATCCGCCGCGCGGTCGAGCCGATCGCGGGCATCCGCGGGCTGCACTTCCAGCTCGGCCAGCGAACCCTGAGGATCGACGGCGCCGACGACGCGCTGACGAAGGCGCTGGCGGCCATCCGCAAGGCCGGCTTCGTGCCGGAGCCGGTCGGCGCCGGCCCTTCGCCGGACGCAGCCGGCGCGCCGCCGCACGACCATGCGCACGGCCACCACGGCGGCAGCGGCTACCTGCGCTTCGCGGCCGCCCTGGGCTTCGCGATCGTGGCCGAAGGGGTGTCGTACTTCGCGCCGGACACCCTGGGCTGGAAGGTCGCAGGGATGGCCATCGCCGCACTGGCCATCGCGCTCGCCGGCCTCGAGACCTATGCCAAAGGCCTGGCGGCGCTGCGGCATGCCCGGCTCAACATCAACGCGCTGATGTCGGTGGCCGTGACCGGCGCCTTCCTGATCGGCCAGTGGCCGGAGGCCGCCATGGTGATGGCGCTGTACGCCATCGCCGAGCTGATCGAGGCCCGGGCAGTCGACCGGGCCCGCAACGCGATCAAGGGCCTGGTCGACCTGGCACCGGCCGAGGCCGAGGTGCGGCAGGACGGCGGCGCGTGGCTGCGCGTCAAGGCGAGCGAGATCGCCCTCGGCACGATCGCCCGCGTCAAGCCCGGCGAGCGGGTGGCGCTGGACGGCATCGTCACGCGGGGCCACAGCAGCATCGACCAGTCGCCGGTCACCGGCGAGAGCATTCCGGTCGACAAGAGTCCGGGCGACGCGGTCTTCGCAGGCACCATCAACCAGGCCGGCGAGATCGAGTTCCGCGTCACCGCGGCCGCCAGCGACACCACGCTGGCGCGCATCATCCACGCGGTCGAGGAAGCCCAGGGCACCCGGGCGCCGACCCAGCGTTTCGTCGATCGCTTCGCGGCGATCTACACGCCGGCGGTGTTCGCGCTGGCCGTGGCGGTCGCGCTGCTGCCGCCGCTGCTGCTGGGCTGGCCCTGGCTGGCCGCGCTCTACAAGGCGCTGGTGCTGCTGGTGATCGCCTGCCCCTGCGCGCTGGTGATCTCGACGCCGGTCAGCGTCGTGAGCGGCCTGGCATCGGCCGCGCGGCGCGGCATCCTGATCAAGGGCGGCACCTACCTCGAGAACGCGCGCCTGCTGAAGGCGGTGGCCGTCGACAAGACCGGCACCCTCACCGAGGGCAAGCCGAAACTGGTGGCGTTCCAGCCTTGGGGCCAGGCCGACCAGGCCCGGGCAGGCCGGCTGGCCAAGAGCCTGGCGGCGCGCTCCGACCATCCGGTGTCGCAAGCCATCGCGGCCGGCCTGCCGGACCCGGCCCTCGAGGCGGACGACTTCCGGGCGCTGCTGGGGCGCGGCGTCGAGGGCGTGGTCGACGGCCAGCGGCTGGTGCTGGGCAACCATCGGCTCATCAGGGAGCGCCAGCAGGCCGATCCCGCGCTCGAGGCCGAACTCGGCGCTCTCGAGGCGCAAGGCCGCACCGTCACGCTGCTCGCCGACGAGCGCGGCGTGCTGGCCCTGTTCGCGGTGGCCGACACGATCAAGCCCAGCTCGATCGAGGCCATCGCGCAGCTCAAGCGCCTGGGCGTGGCGCCCGTGATGCTGAGCGGAGACAACCAGGCGACCGCGCAGGCCGTGGCCCGCGAGGCCGGCATCGACGACGCGCGCGGCGGCCTGCTGCCGGAAGAGAAGCTGCGCGCCATCCAGGACATGCGGCAGCGCTACGGCCCGACCGCGATGGCCGGCGACGGCATCAACGACGCGCCGGCCCTGGCCCAGGCCGACATCGGCTTCGCGATGGGCGCGGCGGGCACCGACACCGCGATGGAGGCGGCCGACGTGGTGATCATGAACGACAACCTCGGCCGCATCGCCGAGACGATCCGCCTGTCGCGCCGCACCCACGCGGTGCTGTGGCAGAACATCGGCCTGGCGCTGGCGATCAAGCTGGTCTTCTTCGTGCTGGCCGTGTTCGGCGCGGCGACCATGTGGATGGCGGTGTTCGCGGACATGGGCGCGAGCCTGCTGGTGGTGGCCAACGGCCTGCGGCTGCTGCGCCGCGCTGGCTGACAAAACGGCATTGTCTAGCTGATGCACCAGGAATGGCGAATATCTCCCGGTGCATCAATCAGCGGCAGGCGCCTGGTTGAAGCGACCGCGCGGGCGGTCAGCACTCGACGATGTTGACGGCGAGGCCGCCGCGGGAGGTTTCCTTGTACTTGGTTTTCATGTCCGCGCCGGTCTGCATCATGGTCTTGATGACCTTGTCGAGCGACACGAAGTGCGAGCCGTCGCCGCGCAAGGCCATGCGCGCCGCGTTGATGGCCTTCACCGCGCCCATCGCGTTGCGCTCGATGCACGGGATCTGAACCAGCCCGCTGACGGGGTCGCAGGTCATGCCCAGGTTGTGCTCCATGCCGATCTCGGCGGCGTTCTCGACCTGGCCCGGCGTGCCGCCCATCACCGCGGCGAGCGCGCCCGCCGCCATCGAGCAGGCCACGCCGACCTCGCCCTGGCAGCCGACCTCGGCGCCCGAGAGCGAGCCGTTCTTCTTGTAGAGGATGCCGATGGCGGCCGCGGTGAGCAGAAACTCGACCACCGCCTCGTCGCCCGCGCCGGGAAAGAAGCGCTGGTGGTAGTGCAGCACGGCCGGGATCACGCCCGCCGCGCCGTTGGTGGGCGCGGTGACCACGCGCCCGCCGGCCGCGTTCTCTTCGTTGACGGCCATGGCGTACAGGTTGACCCAGTCCATCGCCGCGAGCGGGTCCGGCGCGGCCTGCGCCGTGCGGCTGCCCTGCAGCTGCCCGAACAGGTCGGCCGCGCGCCGCCGCACCTGCATGCGCCCGGGCAGGGTGCCGGTGCTGGCGCAGCCGCGGCGCACGGCGCCGGCCATGGCGTCCCACACCTGCAGCAGCTGCGATCGCACCTCGGCCTGTGGCCGCCATTGCGTTTCGTTGGCCATCATCAGCGCGGCGATCGACAGGCCCTGCGCCCGGCATTGCGCCAGCAGCTCCGCCCCGGTATCGAAGGCAAAGGGCAAGGCGGCGGGCGCCGGACGCTGCACGCCGGCTTCGTTGCGCACGCTCTCGCTCTGCGCATCGACGACGAAGCCGCCGCCCACCGAAAAGTAATCCGCCTCGGCGAGGGCCTGCCCCTGCGCGTCCAGTGCGATGAAGCGCAGGCCGTTCGGGTGCTGCGGCAGACTCTTGCGCAGGAAGAGCAGGTGCTCCTTCTCGTCGAACGCCACGGCGTGCCTGCCGAGCAACCGCAGCCGCCGCTCCTGCCGGATGGCCGCGACGGCGGGCTCGATGGTGTCGGGGTCGATCCGGTCCGGCCGATGGCCTTCGAGCCCGAGCAGCACGGCGCGGTCCGTGCCGTGGCCGCGGCCGGTGGCGCTCAGCGAGCCGTACAGCTGTGTCACCAGCGCGGCCACCTGCGGCAGCAGGCCTCGCGATTGCAGCAGGCAGGCGAACTGCCGCGCCGCGATCATCGGCCCGACCGTGTGCGAACTCGAGGGGCCGATGCCGATCTTGAAAAGATCGAAGGCGCTGACCGGCGTCGAATGCGCCTTCGCCGCGCCCGTCACCGCGCCTTCACCGCCAGGTTCCACAGGGCCACGAGTTGCTCGTACTCCGCCGATGCCGCCTCCTGGTCGAGCGGGAAGATCTTGATGGCGCTCAGGTCGGGCAACGAGGTCAGCTTGGACACCGCGATGTCGCTGCGCACCGGACGGCGGAAGTTCTTCACCAGCAGTTCCTGCTGCGTCTCCTTGCTCAGCAGTCCGTTGTAGAGCGCGACGGCAGCGTCCAGGTTCTTCGCGCCCTTCACGATGAACATGCCTTCGGGCGCCAGGTAGCTGCCTTCGGTGGGGTAGACCAGCTTGATCTCCTTCTGGCCGCCCGCGACATACTCCTGCGCCGCGTACTCGATGGTCAGGCCCACCGGGTACTCGCCGGCGGCCACGCCCTTGTAGGTGCTGCCCGACGACGCGGTGATGACCGCGTTGGCCGTCAGCTTTTCGAGGCCGTCGCGGCCGAACTGCTTGAGCAGGCCATACACCAGCATGTAGGCCGTGGCGCTCTTGCTCGGGTCGGTGATGGCGAACTTGCCCTTCCACTCGGGGCGCATCAGGTCCGACCAGGTCTTGGGCGCGGCCATGCCCTTGAGCTGGCGCTCGTTGACCATCATCACCATGACGTGCACGTTGGTGCCGACCCACAGGTCGTTCGGGCCGCGGAACGCCGCGGGCACAGCCGCGAGGTCGGGCGACCTGTACGGCGCCATCTGGTCCTTGTAGGCGCCCAGCGTGCCGAAGCCACCGCTCCACAGCACGTCGCCGCGCGGGTTCTTGGCCTCGGCCTGGATGCGTTTCATCAGCGTGCCTGTGCCACCGGTGACCTGCTGCACCGTGAGCCCGGGCGTCTTCTTCTTGACCACGGCCAGCGCGGTCTCGACGGTTTCGGTGTTGTTGGACGAGTAGAGCACCACCGTCTGCGCACCCGCGACGCCCGCCGTGAGGGCCAGGATCGCAATCGCGCATTTCGCCAGGGACTTGAAGGACATGAAAGCCTCGCAGGTTGAAGTGAGTTGGTTATTTGCTGGAAAACAGATTGACGCGGAACACCTTGATCGCCACCACGATGGGCAGCAGGATCACGCTGACCAGCGCCGCGCCGTACGCCGAGGCGAGGCCGAGCCGGCCGCCGTCGACCTGGCGGAAGATGGCGATGGGCATGGTCTCCAGGCCGCCCGTGTAGACCACGATGGAGGCCGACAGCTCCGAAATCGTCGTCACCCACATCAGGATGGCGGCCGAGATGATCGAGGCCTTCATGGCCGGCAGCAGCACCTTGAAGAAGGTCTTCAGCGGCGACACGCCCAGGCTGATCGACGCCTCTTCGATGGAGTCCGAGATGTTGAACAGCGTCGACGACGCGTTGCGCACCGCGAAGGGCAGGCGGCGCACCGTGTAGCACAGCACCATGATCCCCGAGGTGCCCGCCAGCACCAGCCAGCCGGTGTTGAAGGTCTGCACCAGCGCAATGCCCAGCACCGTGCCCGAGATGGTCAGCGGGAGCACCACGATGTAGTCCAGCAGCTGGGTGAAGGGGTTGCGCTTCTTGATCGTCAGGTAGCTCACGAGCACCGCGAAGGCCACGCCCACCACCGTCGCCATCGATGCGAACTTCAGCGAGTTGATGATCGGCTCGGGCGCACCGCGCAGCGCGCGCTCCAGGCTCGACAGCGACCACTGGCCCCAGCGCATCACGGGCCCGCTGGTTTCGGTGAAGGCGCCCACGAAGACGATGAGCAGCGGCAGCATCGACAGCACGATGATCACGCCCACGCTGAGCGTGTAGAGCACCGCCGCGCCCGAGCGCACGCGAACCACCGCCGGCGCGCGGCCCTGCGTCATCGTGTAGATCTTGCGTTCGACCACGCGCTTCTGGAAGAACAACACGATGGCCACGATGCCGATGGACACCACCGACATCGCGCTTTGCAGCGTCGCGCTGCCGCCCATCTCGCCGACGAAGGCGTTGTACGTCATGACCGACAGCAGCGGCACGCTGCTGCCCAGCACCACGGACAGCGCGAAGTTGCCCACCACCAGCGTGAAGACCACCAGCGCATTCACCAGCACCGCGGGCAGGATCACCGGCACCAGCACGCGCAGCTTGGTCACCAGCGGCGAGGTGCCCAGGCTCAGGCCGGCTTCTTCCAGCTGCCCGTCGAAGCCGCGCAGCGCGGCCAGCACGCCCAGGTAGATGTAGGTGTAGTAGACCAAGGTCATGGAGAACACCATGCCGGTCCAGCCGTAGAACGTCGGCAGCGTGATGCCCGCGTCCGAGAGCAGGTTGGTCACCAGCCCGTTGTTGCCGAGCAGCAGCAGCCACGACTGGCCGACGATGATCTCGGGGATCACGATGGTCATGATCGGCAGCACGGCCACCAGGTTCTTCAGCGGGAAGTCGCAGCGCGCCACCATGTAGGCGAAGGGCACGCCCACGGCCACGGTGCAGGCCGTGACCGACACGCCGAGCACCAGCGTGTTGCGAAACGCGAGCAGGTATTCGCTGTCCTGAAGCAGCGTGACGAAGCCGGACAGCGAGAACGCGCCCGACTCGTCGCGCACGCTGTTGACGAACAGCGTGCCCAGTGGAAAGAACACAAAGAACAGCAGCAGCAACAGGCTCAGCAGGGTCAGGAAACCCCAGGGCCACCAATTGATTTTCATGGCGTGCGTCCGTTCAGGCGGCGACGACGCGGCTGTCGGCCGGCACGAGCACCTGCACCGCATCGCCCGCCTGGAAGTCGGCCACCATGTTGCCGGCATGCAGCTCGACACGGATCTCCGAGTTGTCGTGCAGCCGGATGCGGTAGGCGGTCTTGAAGCCCAGGTACTGGCGGCGCAGCACCTCGCCCACGATGGCGTTGGGCACATGGGGCGCGGACGCCATCAGCGACAGCGCCTCGGGGCGCGCGATGAGGATGCCCTGCGCGCCCAGCGAGGCGCCGCCCTGCATGCCGTCGAGCTGCTGGCCGCACAGCTGGTAGCGCACGTGCGACGAGGCTCTCCCGGTGGACTCGGCCGGCACGGGAATCACGTTGGCCGAGCCGATGAAGTCCGCCACGTAGGCGTTCACCGGCGTGCCGTACAGCTCTTCGGGCGTGCCCAGCTGCGCGATGCTGCCGCGGTCCATGATGGCGATGCGGTCCGACATGGCCAGCGCCTCTTCCTGGTCGTGCGTGACGAACACGGTGGTGATGCCGGCCTCGCGCACCAGGTCCAGGATCACGTCGCGCATCTGCAGGCGCATCTTCGCGTCGAGGTTGGACAGCGGCTCGTCCATCAGCAGCACGCGCGGGCGGATCACCAGCGCGCGGGCCAGCGCGACGCGCTGGCGCTGGCCGCCGCTCATCTGCGCCGGGTAGCGGTCGGCCAGTGCCAGCAGGCTCACCTTGTCCAGCGCCTCGTTGACGCGCCGGGCGATCTCGGCCTTGGGCACCTTGCGCGCGCGCAGGCCGTAGGCCACGTTGTCGAAGGCCGTCTTGTCGGGGAACAGCGCGTAGTCCTGGAACACCATGCCGATGTCGCGGTGGTGGGTGGACACGCGCGTCACGTCGTCCTGGTCGAACAGGATGCGGCCGCCGTCGGGCTCGTTGAAGCCCGCGATGCAGCGCAGCAGGGTCGTCTTGCCGCAGCCGCTGGGGCCCAGCAGGGTGTAGAAGGCGCCATCCGGCACATGCAGCGACAGGTTCTGCAGCACCGTCTGGTTGGCGAACTGCTTCACGACGTTGTCGATGGTGATGGAAGCCATGTCTCTTGTTCAGGGTGGAAGGAAACGCGATGCTAGGTGCGCCCCCTGCGCGCCACCAGCCGTATTTTTTAAGGCGACCGGTTAGTTTTTCTGCAGGCTTCCCGGTCTACCATGCCCGCCGGCCTCCGACCCCCGGGCGGCACGCAAACGAACACGAAAAACATGAGGAAGACAAGCCCGCTCGCCAAGGTACGGATGTGGTGACCCGACGCCTCCCCCCCTTGAAAGCGCTGCGCGCTTTCGAGGCGGCGGCGCGCCATGCCAACTTCACCGCGGCCGCCGACGAACTCAGCATCACGCACAGCGCCGTCAGCCAGCAGATCCGCCTGCTGGAGGATTACCTGGGCCAGCCGCTGTTCGCGCGCGAGGCCCGCGGCGCGACGCTGCTGCCGCATGCGCGCGACTACTTCGCCGAGGTGCAGGCCAGCCTGGACCGCATCGCCGGCGCCACGGCGGCGCTGAAGTCACCCCACCAGCGCAGCAGCCTGCGCGTGTGCACCACGCCGTCGCTGGCGATGAAATGGCTCATTCCGCGGCTGGCCGGGTTCCAGGCTCTCGCGCCGCAGACCGACGTGCAGTTGTCGACCCTGGGCCGCCAGTTCTTCGATCAGGCCGAGGCCGGCAACGACGTGCTGATCCGCCGCATTCCCATGCAACGCCCCGACCACACCTGCGTGCGCTGCCTGGACGACCACCTCGTGGCCGTGGCGTCACCGCGCTTCATCGAGCGGCACCGCATCGCCAGCATTGCCGACTGCCTGGGCCACCCGCTGCTGCAGGCGACGGGCGGGCTGGAGAACTGGCCGCGCTGGTTCGAGCTGGCCGGCGTGCACGTGCCGCCCCAGCTGCCGGGCCCCGTGTTCGATCACCAGTTTCTTTGCATGCAGGCGGCCATGAACGACCTGGGGCTCACGCTGGCACCCTGGTGCCTGCTCGAAGAAGACATCCGCGCCGACCGGCTGCGCCTGGTGTTTCCCGACCCCCGCCTGCCGGCCTCCGGCGTCTACGCGCTGTACCGCACCGAAGGGCCGGTGGCCGCGCTGGCGCGGCAGTTCGTCGACTGGCTCGGCACGCAGCACTGGAACGCGGAAAGCCCCACGTGATGAACACCATGCCCCCTCTTCCTTCCCTGCGACTGTCGGACTTCAAGCTGATCGCCTTCGACATGGACTCGACGCTGATCGACATCGAGACGATCGACGAGATCGCCGACATCGCGGGCTTCGGCCCCGAGGTCGCGGCCATCACCGAAGCCACGATGCGCGGCGAGATCACCGACTACAAGGACAGCCTGCGACGGCGCGTGGCCCTGCTGCGCGGCGTGCCGCTGTCGGCGCTGCAGGCCGTGTACGACCAGCGCCTGCACCTGAATCCCGGCGCCGAGACGCTGATCGACGCCTGCAAGAAGGCCGGCCTGCGCGTCGTTCTGCTGAGCGGCGGCTTCACCTTCTTCACCGACCGCCTGCGAGAGCGGCTGCAGCTGGACGACTCGCGCTCCAACATGCTGGAGATCGAATCCGGCCGGCTGACGGGGCGCATGCTGCGCCAGCCCTGGGGCGACATCTGCGACGGTGAAGCCAAGAAGGACAAGCTGCTCGAATGCTGCCGCGCGATGGACATCTCGCCGGCCCAGGCCATCGCCGTGGGCGACGGCGCGAACGACCTGCCGATGATGCGCGCGGCCGGGCTGTCGGTGGCCTACCACGCGAAGCCCAAGGTGCGCGAGGCTGCCATGCTGGCGATCGACGAAGGCGGGCTCGACCGGCTGCTCGGCCTGCTGCACGAAGGCGACTGAGTTTCCGCTCAGGCCTCGAGGTACTCGGCCTCAAAAAAAAACGGCCCCGAGGGGCCGTTCTTCTTGCTGGACGCCAGGCTTACTTGCGTGCCTTCTTGGCCGGAGCAGCAGCGGCCTTCTTGGCGGGGGCGGCCTTCTTGGCAACCGGCTTCGCAGCAGCCTTCTCGGCCTTGCGCTTGGCGGCCTTGGGGTCGACGGCAGCCTTGAATGCGGCGCCCGCCACGAACTTCGGCACCTTCTGGGCTGCGATCTTGATCGCGGCGCCAGCCTGGGGGTTGAAGCCGGTACGGGCAGCGCGTGCCACTTGCTTGAAGGTGCCGAAGCCGATCAGCTGGACCGGCTCGCCCTTCTTCACGGCGGCGACGATGGAACCGGTGACGGTTTCCAGGATGCGCGCGGCTTCGGCCTTGCTGACGTTGTGGGCGGTGGCGATCTTCTCGACCAGTTCGATACGGTTCACTTCAAATTTCCTATGGATGGTTTCGCCATGTTGCCTATGGCGGCGCAGCATGCGACGCAAGCTGCAAGCGGCGCGCAGTGTAGCGCAGCCGGCGGGGCCGCCCCGGCAGCGGCATCGCGCCGGATTCCCCGGCACCCGTGGAAGGGCATCGAAGGGACGGCTATCCTCGAAGCACCTCGGCCCCCTGCCGGAGTGTGAAAAGGACAGACATGACAGCCCCCTCTGTTTGGTGGTTGATGACCTTCGCGCTGGTCGCGCTCGAGCTCGTCACCGGCACCATCTACGCCCTGCTGATCGCGATCGGCTTCGCGGTCGGTGCAATTGCCGCGCACCTCGGCGCCGCCACCCCGACGCAGATCGTCTGCGCCGCGGTCGCCTGCGTGGCCTTCGTCGGCGGCTGGTACCTGCGCTCGTCGCGGCGCCCGAAGGCCCGGCTGGTGGACGTGCAGATCGACGTCGGCGAACAGGTCACGGTCCCGGCCTGGACCGAAGGCCGCACGGCCGAGGTCCGCTACCGCGGCGCCACCTGGCAGGTCAAGCCCGTGGCCGGCGCGACCACGGTGCCCGGACTCCATCGCATCGTCGACGTGCAGGGCAACTTCCTCGTCGTCGAGTTCATCGGCTGAAGCGCCGCGAACAAGGCGTCCCCCATTACCAACTGAAAGTCTTCATGGAAATTTCGATCGTTCTCCTCGTCGTCGCGATACTGTTCGTCGCCAGAGCCGTCAAGTTCGTCCCGCAGCAGCACGCCTGGGTGGTCGAGCGGATGGGCAAGTACAACGCCACGCTGCTGCCCGGTGCCAACTTCCTGGTGCCCTTCATCGACCGCGTGGCCTACCGGCACAGCCTCAAGGAAGTGCCGCTCGACGTTCCGAGCCAGGTCTGCATCACGCGCGACAACACCCAGCTCACGGTCGACGGCATCCTGTACTTCCAGGTCACCGATCCGATGCGCGCCAGCTACGGCTCGTCGAACTACATCGTCGCCGTCACGCAGCTGGCCCAGACCTCGCTGCGCAGCGTGATCGGCAAGCTCGAACTCGACAAGACCTTCGAGGAGCGCGACATCATCAACGCCCAGGTCGTGGCCGCGATCGACGAGGCGGCGCTCAACTGGGGCGTGAAGGTGCTGCGCTACGAGATCAAGGACCTGACGCCGCCGAAGGAGATCCTGCACGCGATGCAGTCGCAGATCACGGCCGAGCGCGAGAAGCGCGCCCTGATCGCGGCCTCCGAAGGGCGCCGCCAGGAGCAGATCAACATCGCCACCGGCGAGCGCGAAGCCGCGATCGCCCGCTCGGAAGGCGAGAAGCAGGCGGTCGTGAACAAGGCGCAGGGCGAGGCCGCCGCGATCAGCGCCGTGGCCGAAGCCACCGCGGGCGCCATCGCCCGCATCGCCGAGGCCATCGAGAAGCCCGGCGGCCATTCGGCGGTGCAGCTCAAGGTCGCCGAGGAAGCGCTCCAGGCCTACGGCAAGGTGGCCGACAAGTCGAAGACGACGCTGATCGTGCCCAGCCACATGACCGAGGTGTCGACGCTGATCACGTCGGCGATGACGCTGGTCAAGGGCCCCGCGAGCTGAGCGGCAGCTCCGGGTTTGCGGATCTACATTCGAACGCCATCCATCCATCGAAAGGGGCCTCCATGGCGCAATCGCAAGCTCAGGGAAAAGTCGCGCTGGTGATCGGCGCCGGGGACGCGACGGGCGGCGCCATCGCGGCGCGCTTCGCCAGGGAAGGCTACATCGCCTGCCTCACGCGGCGCTCGGCCGACAAACTGCAGCCGACGGTCGAGGCCATCCGCGCGAGCGGCGGCCAGGCCTTCGGCTACGGCAGCGACGCTCGCAAGGAAGAGGACGTGATCGCGCTCGTCGAACAGGTCGAGAACGCGCACGGCCCGATCGAGGTGATGGTCTTCAACATCGGCGCCAACGTGCCGTGCAGCATCCTCGAGGAAACCGCGCGCAAGTACTTCAAGGTCTGGGAGATGGCCTGCTTCGGCGGCTTCCTCAACGGCCGCGAGGTGGCCAAGCGCATGGTCGTCCGCGGCCGCGGCACCATCCTCTTCACGGGCGCCACCGCGGGCCTGCGCGGCGCCGCCAACTTCGCCGCCTTCGCCGGCGCCAAGCATGCGCTGCGCGCCCTGGCGCAAAGCATGGCGCGCGAACTCGGGCCCCGCAACATCCATGTGGCGCACGTGGTGGTCGACGGCGCGATCGACACCGAGTTCATCCGCACCGGCTTTCCCGAGCGCTACGCGCTGAAGGACCAGGACGGCATCCTGAACCCCGCCCACATCGCCGACAACTACTGGCACCTGCACACGCAGCCGCGCGACGCCTGGACCTTCGAGCTCGACCTGCGGCCCTACATGGAGCGCTGGTAGGTCTTCGTCCCGGGCGACGGCCGCGTCAGGCGCCGCCGTGCCAGAAATCGCGATGCGGCGCCGCGGCCTCTTCCTCCAGCAGCGGGCCAACCACCTCGACGCGCCGCTGCCCGCGCGCGAACACCTCGCGGCACGGCAGGGAAAAGGTGGGGTTCTCCGGATGGTCGCCCGTGAGCCCGAGCAGCGCGTGCTCCGACAGCGCATAGACCACGCGGCCGATGCCGGTCCAGTACACCGCGCCGGCGCACATGCAGCAGGGCTCGGCGCTGGTGTACAGCGTACAGCCGGCGAGCTGCCCGGGCGTGAGCTTGCGCGCCGCCTGGGCCGCGGCCACCAGCTCGGCGTGCTGGGTCGGGTCGCCTTCGGGGGGCATCGAGTTGTTGCCGGCCGTCGTCACGACCTGGCCGTCGGCGTCGGCCACGAGCGCGGCGAAAGGGTGGCGGCCCCGGGCGCGGGATTCGGCCGAGAGGCTGATCGCGAGGCGCAGCAGTTCGAGGTCGCGCGCGGAGAGCGTGGCGGGCGTCGATGGCGGTGTGGGCTCTGGAAAGGGCTGGGTCATGATGGCGTGCAGGGTCAATCCGGGTTCCGAGGCGCAGGCCGCGGTGGTGCGTTGTCATCCGAGCGCAACGTCCGGTGTGCGATATGCACGATCCCGTGCCTTCGTCCGCCGGCCGTCACGCGCCTGACGCCATTGTTGGGGAAGATCGAGGCCCACCCCAAGGAATTCGCCATGAACAGCCGCATCCGCTCGATCCGCGCCGGCCGCACGCCGAAGCCCACGGCGCGGCGTTCCATTGCCGAGGCGCTCTCGCGCAAGCTGGGCACGCTGGTCGGGACCGATCGGCGCCGCGAACAGCTGGCCCGCCAGCGCCTCGAGCGGCTGGAGCCCGATCAGCGCCTGCGCGAAGTCGGCGAGTGGTAGCCTGAACCGGCCGCGCGGCCGCCGCCTCTCGCGGCCCGGCGATCCATTCGCTACCATCGGCGGATCATCCCTGCCTGCCGAATGATCCCGCACACCCCTTTCGATCGCCAGACTCCCGTTGCGCAGCCAGCGCGAAAGAACCACGGGATGCCCGCGCGCGTCGCCGGCCTGGGGTTCGCTTGAGCGACGCCAGGGGCACGGCGCCAGGCATCGGCGCGCTGCTGCGGTCGGCCGCCGCCCCGCTCGAGCGGCCCGTGCACTTCCTCGGCGAGGTGCTGCTGTCCGCCGGTGCCGCGCTGCGCGGCGGCTGGACCTTCCGCCCCGAGGACCTCGGGCGCGTCCTGGCCGACTGCAGCGCCAGGGCGGTGCCGATCGTCCTGGTCGTGAACCTGCTGGTGGGCGCGATCCTCGCGTTCGTGGGCGCGGTGCAGCTCGCCAAGTTCGGCGCCGGCATCTTCGTCGCCGACCTGGTGGGCATCGCGGTCGCGCGCGAGATGGCGGCCATCATCACGGCCGTGGTCATCGCCGGGCGCACCGGCGCCGCATTCGCCGCCGAGATCGCGACCATGCAGGCCAACGAGGAGGTCGATGCGCTCGAGGTGCTGGGCCTGACCGCGGTCGACTTCCTGGTGCTGCCGCGCGTCGCCTCGCTGCTGCTGATGATGCCCCTGCTCTACGTGTTCGCCTGCCTGGCGGGGCTGCTGGGCGGCATGATCGTGTCGGTCGCCATGCTCGACGTGTCGGGCACCGCCTACATGCAGCGCACGGCCGAGGCGCTGACCTGGACCCACCTGGGCCTGGGCATGGGCAAGTCGCTGACCTTCGGCGCCCTGGTCGGCATGGTCGGCTGCTACTACGGCCTGCGCGCCAAGCGCAACGCGGCCGGCGTCGGGGTGGCGACCACCGGCGCGGTGGTGACCAGCATCGTCGGCATCATCGTGCTCGACGCCATCTTCGCCCTGTGCGCCAATGCGCTGGACATATGAAGCACCCCCGAAGCGCCTGCGGCGCCCCATCGACATGAGCCTGCTCGCGGTGGACCACCTCGTCATGCAGTTCGGCGACCGGCTGATCCAGAAAGACGTGTCGCTCACGGTCGAGAAGGGCTGCATCTTCGCCGTCATGGGCGGCAGCGGCTGCGGCAAGAGCACGCTGCTCAAGCACCTGGTGGGCCTGCTGCCGCCGGCGGCCGGCACCGTGACCTACGACGGCGTCGACTTCTGGGCCAGCGACGATGCGCAGCGCAGCGCGCTGCGCTCGCGCTTCGGCATGCTGTTCCAGAGTGCCGCGCTGTGGTCGTCGATGACGGTGCTCGAAAACGTCTGCCTGCCGCTCACGCGACAGACCCGGCTCGATGCGAAGCAGCGCGAAGCCAAGGCGCGCGAGGTGCTCGAATGGGTCGAGCTGGGCGAGTTCGCGGGCTTCTATCCGTCGTCGCTGAGCGGCGGCATGAAGAAGCGCGCCGGCCTCGCGCGCGCCATTGCCGCCGAGCCCCCGCTGCTGTTCCTCGACGAGCCCTCGGCCGGCCTGGACCCGATCAGCTCGCGCCGGCTCGACGACCTGATCCTCGACATCCGGCACCGCACCGGCGCGGCCGTGGTCTTCGTGAGCCACGAGCTGCCGAGCCTGTTCGCGATCGCCGACGACGGCATCTTCCTCGATGCCGACAGCAAGCAGCCGATCGCGCACGGCTGCCCGCGCGAACTGGCCCGTCAGGATGTGCATCCGACGGTGCATGCCTTTCTCCATCGGGAGGTGCCGCCCGCGGCCGCACCTGCCTCCACCGCCAAGGCAACCCCATGAAACGCAACGCCCTGCTGATCGGCGGCTTCGTCGTCGCCGCCTTCGCCATCGCCATCGCCGCCATCCTCTGGCTCGGCGGCAACGACCTGTTCACCCGCCAGCAGAAGGCCCGCGTGTACTACCAGGGCAATGTGAGCGGACTGTCGGTCGGCGCGCCCGTGACCTTCCGCGGCGTCGCAATCGGGCAGGTGACGGACATCGGCATCCAGATGGACGCCGCTTCGCTGAAGACCACGGTCCCGGTCTCGCTCCGGCTGCAGCCCTCGGCGCTGCGCCTGACCCATGTCACCGAGGGCAAGGCCCTCGACCTGCCGGACCTGGTGCAGCGCGGGCTGCGCGCCCGGCTGGCTTCGCAGAGCATCGTGACCGGCCAGAAGGCGATCGAGCTCGACTTCCTGCCCAACACGCCGGCCGTCCTGGTGGGCGGCCCCGGCGCGCCCGAGATCCCGGCGGTGGCTGACCGGTTCGGGGCCCTGATCGACCAGGTCGCCAACCTGCCGCTGCACGACACGGTGGCGGACATGCGCCAGGCGGTGCAGGAGCTGAGCACGACGCTGGTGTCGGTGCAGCGCGCGCTCGACGGCGCCCAGGGCGTACTGGCAGGCGCCGCGAAGGAACTGCAGCTGACCGGTGCCGATTCGCGCAAGACGCTGGCGGCCGCGACCGAGGCCATCCGCCAGCTGCAGGGCAGCTCGGAGACCACGCTGCGATCGATCACGCAGCTGGCCGACAGCTCGCGCCAGACGGTGCTCGCGGCCCAGCCGGAATTGCAGCGCACCCTGGTCGGCGCCCGGCAGGCCTCGGAAACCGCCAAGCTCGCGATGGAACGGCTGGCGGACGTCGCGGCGCCCGGCGCGCCGCTGCGCGGCGATTTCGAATCCGCGATCAAGGATCTTTCACAAGCGGCGCGCAGCCTGCGCTCCTTGAGCGAGCAGCTCGAGGAAAGGCCCAACGCCATCATCTTCGGGAACCCACGCCAATGAATGCACCGATCCGATGGGCGGCCTGGCCGCTGGGCGCCGCGCTGGCGGCGACGCTGGTGGCTTGCGCCTCGACGCCGGCGCCGGTGCTGCTGACGCTGCCGCCGGCCGTGTCGGCACCGGTCGCTGCTTCCGCGCCGGCCACCGTCCGCGTGCTGGCCGTGGGCCGGCCCGAAATTCCGGAATACCTGGTCGCGCGCCGCGTGCGCTACCGGGCCGAGGCCAGCACGCTGGGCGAGTGGCCCGACACCTTCTGGGCCGAGCGCATCGAGATCGGGGTCGCGCGCGAGTTCAGCGCCGCGTTGGGCGAGCGCCTGCCCGGCTGGCGCCTGTGCGAGGCCAGTTGCAGCGAGCAGTCGCCCGCACTTTCGCTGCAGGTGGTGCTGAGCCGCATGGACTACGTGCGCAGCGAACAGCGCCTCAAGGCGACGGCGCGCATCTCGCTGTGGAGCACGGACCGCGCGCCGCGGCTGCTGCACGGCGGCGAGTTCAGCTACGACATCCCGGGCGATGCCGACAGCGCGCCATCGCAGGCGCGGGCGTTGACGGAACTGCTACGCCGGGTGGCCGCGCAGGCCGCGACTTCGGTCGCCGCCGTGCCCTGAGCCGGGAAGCGCGGCAGCCGAACGCGATCCGACGCTGGCCGCGCTACCTCAGCGCCTGCTTCTCCGAGCGGCGCTCGATCGAACGATGGGCCGGTATGAAGTCGTACTGCCCGCCCCCGCCCCGCACCCGCACGGTGTGCATGTCCGGCACCGCAAGTCGATCGGCACCGCTGCCGTGCGCGCCCGACTGCAGCGGCTGGCCGGAGAACGCCGAGCCGCACGGCCGGTCGGACAGGACCGTCTGGCCGCGTTCATCCTTGCAGCGATGGATCTCGGCGGATGCCACCGCGCTTGCCGCACAGATGCTGAACACGACGATCGTTCGGGCCACGTGCTGAACCAGGAAGGGCATGGGTCGCTTTCGGTGTTTCGGCGATCCTAGGGGCGCAGGGTCTGCTTGAAACAAGTTGTATCAAAGTGATCGCGCCATTCGTGAAAAAGGTCTCGAACGCAGGGGGAAAACCGGCAAGTGCGCGCTCGACCGCCGGATCTAAGATGCAGTCCCGCTCCCGAGGAAAGCATCTCCATGAAAAAGATCGCGCTCACCTCCGTCGCATGGATCCTCGCTGCCGTGGCGAGCTTCGCATCTGCCCAGGGCGATGGCGGCAGCCAGACCCGGTGCGAACTCCAATACAGCACGTGCAAGCAGACGGCCAAGGCCGACTACCAGTTCTGCAAGACCGCCTCGGAGAAGAACTGCCGCCCGCGGCTCGACAAGGCACTCAGGAACTGCAGCGCCGGACGCAACAGTTGCCAGAACTAGCCTAGCCAGAACCCGCGACTAGGTCCGGGCCTTGCCCGCCACCAGCCGCATCCCCGGCATCAGCTCGGCGGCGAGTTCGGGCCGCTCGAGCGCGTACTCGAGATTCATGCGCGCGATCTCCACGTGCTCCTCGCCCAGCGCCTGCGCGCGCGAACCCTGGCCGCGCTCGATGGCCTGCACCATCGCGTGGTGCGTGCGATGGGCCTGCTTCATCCACTGGTGCCCTTCTTCCATCGACGACTGCATCGGCAGCATCGCGCTCGGCGACGCGAAGGGCTGGCCGTCGAGCATGTCCATCACGCGCTGCAGCGCGACGTTGCCGCAGCCTTGCATGATGAGCTTGTGGAAGCGGTCGTTCATCTCGACATAGGCCGCGTAGTCGTCCAAGCCCATGTCGGCCTTGTTGACCGCCTTGTCGCCATCGTCGAGGCACTCGTGCAGGTCGCGCAGCAACTGGCGCGAAGCGCCGTCCTCGGCCAGCAGGCGGGCGGCAAAGCCCTCGATCACGCCGCGCACGCGGATCGCATCGGCGATCTCCTGCGAGGTGAAGCGGCGCATCTGGTAGCCGCCGCTGGGCGACTGCTCGATCAGGCCCTCGTGCTCCAGGCTGGTCAGCGCCAGCCGCACGGGCGTGCGCGAGGCACCGAGTTTTTCCGCCAGCGGGATCTCCGCCAGCCGTTCTCCGGGCACGAATTCACCCTTGAGTATCAGGTCGCGGAGTTGAACCAGCACACGGGATTGTTGGGAGTCCATCTGGGTCGGCAAAGCGAAGGGATGGCTCGATTCTAAGGAGAACGCTGGCCATTGCACACAAGCGTCGCCAGCTGGTCCGGTTGTTGCATGCATCGAAAGAATGATGCATTCACTTGAGTCGAATGCACCGAACTGGCGCGCCATGAAGTAGGTGTTAACCCTTTGATTCAGGCCGCTACCATGCAATCCTCACCGAAAACAATTGACCTTGGACAAAGACAGCTTAGACAATGTATGCAATTGCATGCAGTGCATGTTTCCAACTGTCACCCCCTCGATGGAGCACCCATGATCAGCGCTGAACAAAACGATTTCATCACCCGGGTCGGCCCCGGCACTCCGGCGGGCGCGCTGCTGCGCCGCTACTGGCAACCGGTGGCGCTCGCCGACGAACTCGCCGGACCGCGCCCGGTCAAGCCGGTGCAATTGATGGGGCAGCACTTCGTCCTGTTCCGCGACGAGAAGGGCCAGCTGGGCATGCTCGACCGCGACTGCCCGCACCGCGGCGCCGACCTGGCCTTCGGCCGCCTCGAGGACGGCGGCCTGCGCTGCCCCTTCCACGGCTGGCTGTTCGACGCCAAGGGCAACTGCCTGGAGACCCCGGCCGAGCCTGCCGGCAGCAAGCTCTGCAGCCGCATCAAGCAGGCCGCCTATCCGGTGGTCGAGCGCGCCGGCACCGTGTTCGCCTACATCGGCGAAGGCGAGCCGCCCGCGTTCCCCGAGTTCGACTGCTTCGTGGCGCCCGACTCGCACACCTTCGCCTTCAAGGGCCTGTTCGAGTGCAACTGGCTGCAGGCGCTGGAGGTCGGCATCGACCCCGCGCACGCCTCGTACCTGCACCGCTTCTTCGAGGACGCGGACACGTCGGAAAGCTACGGCAAGCAGTTCCGCGGCGCCTCGGCCGACTCCGACATGCCGATCACCAAGGTGCTGCGCGAGTACGACCGCCCGGAGATCAGCGTCGACCCGACCGACTACGGCATGCGCCTGACCGCGCTGCGCAAGCTCTCGGAAACCCAGACCCACGTGCGCGTGACCAACGTGGTGTTCCCGCAGGCCTTCGTGATCCCGATGAGCGCCGAGATGACCATCTCGCAATGGCATGTGCCGGTCGACGACACGCACTGCTACTGGTATGCGATCTTCACCAGCTTCACCGGCCCGGTCGACAAGCAGCAGATGCGCGACCAGCGGCTCAAGCTCTACGAGCTGCCCGACTACACCTCGCGCAAGAACAAGCGCAACAACTACGGCTACAGCATCGACGAGCAACTGACCGAGACCTACACCGGCATGGGCGACGACATCAACGTGCACGACCAGTGGGCCGTCGAGTCGCAGGGCCCGATCCAGGATCGCACGCGCGAGCACCTGGGCAGCACCGACAAGGGCATCATCGCCTACCGCCGAATGCTGGTGAAGGCCATCGAAAGCACGCAGGCCGGCGAAGGCGCCCCCATGCTCATCGACGCCGCGCAGGCCGGCGCGCTCACCGGACCGCCGTCGATCGACGGCATCGGCGAGTCCGGCAACACCGACGGCTACTGGCAGAGCGCCGACCGCGAACGCCGCCTCAAGTCGGACTGGGCCTCGGCCCGCCTGGCCGCTGCCTGAGCCCGCGCACGCCATGAGCTCCTTTGTAGACCGCCACGGCCTCTGGTCCGACGACCAGCTGAAGCAGGCCCACGAACTGGTGCGCCGCATCGATGCCGGTGAAATCGATGTGGTGCGTTTCGCCTGGCCCGACCAGCACGGCCTGCTGCGCGGCAAGACCCTGGTCGCCAGCGAGGCCCGCGCCGCGCTGTGGGACGGCGTCAACCTGACCTCCACGCTGCTCGCCAAGGACACCTCGCACAAGACCGTGTTCCCGGTGTTCGCGGCCGGCGGCGGCTTCGCCATCGAAGGCTTCCAGGGCGGCGCCGATTTCACGATCGTGGCCGACCCCTCGACCTTCAAGGTGCTGCCGTGGACGCCGCGCACGGGCTGGATCCTGTGCGATGCCTATATGGCCGACGGCAAGCCCTGCCCCTATGCCACGCGCCAGATCCTGCAGCGCGCGGTGCACCAGCTCGGCGAGATGGGGCTGGACTTCATCGCCGGCCTCGAAGTCGAGTTCCACGTCTTCAAGCTCGACGACGCGCGCATGGGCCTGGCCGATTCGGGCCAGCCCGGCGAGCCGCCGCGCGTGTCGCTGCTGTCGCACGGCCACCAATACCTGACCGAGCTGCGCTACGACCGCGTCGATGCCGTGATGGAGCTGCTGCGCTCGCAGCTGATCGGGCTCGGCCTGCCGCTGCGCTCGCTCGAGATCGAGTTCGGCCCGAGCCAGTTCGAGCTGACCTTCGGCCCCACGGCCGGCGTGCTGCCGGCCGACACCATGGTGCTGCTGCGCAGCGCCATCAAGCAGATCTGCCAGCGCGCGGGCTACCACGCCACCTTCATGTGCCGTCCGCGGATCCCGAACGTGATGTCCAGCGGCTGGCACCTGCACCAGTCGCTGCGCCGCAAGAGCGACGGCGTGAACGCCTTCATGCCCTCGGAGCCCGGCCAGGACTTGAGCGACCTCGGCCTGCACTACCTCGGCGGCCTGAAGGAGCACGCCTGCGGCTCGGCAGCACTGGCCAGCCCGACGATCAACGGCTACCGCCGCTACCGCCCCTTCTCGCTGGCGCCGGACCGCGCCATCTGGGCCCGCGACAACCGCGGAGCCATGCTGCGCGTGCTGGGCGGCGTCGGGCAGAATGCGACGCGCATCGAGAACCGCGTGGGCGAGCCGACCGCCAATCCCTACCTCTACCTCGCGTCGCAGCTCTTCTCGGGGCTCGACGGCATCCGCAACAAGACCAACCCCGGCCCGTCGGCCGACGCCCCTTACGAAACGCCCGCCGAACACCTGCCACGCTCGCTCGGCGACGCGCTCGCCTGCCTGCGCCAGGACGCGATGCTGAACGAACAGATGGGCAAGACCTTCGTCGACTACCTGTGCCACATCAAGGAAGCGGAGATCGCCCGCTTCAACCTCGAAGTCAGCGAGTGGGAACACCGCGAGTACTTCGACATGTTCTGACCCCGCCATGCCCACGATCCACTACATCCTCAAGGACGGCAGCCGCCGCAGCGTCGACGCCAAGGCCGGCTCCAGCGTGATGGAGAACGCCATCCGCGGCAACATACGAGGCATCGACGCCGAATGCGGCGGCTCCTGCTCCTGCGCGACCTGCCATGTCTACGTCGACGACGCCTTCATCGACCGCCTGCCGCCGCCGGACGAGGTGGAGGGCGAGCTGCTCGACGGCGTGGCCTCCGAGCGGCAGCCCGGCAGCCGCCTGAGCTGCCAGCTCGCGATGACCGCCGAGCTCGACGGCCTCACAGTTCGCGTCCCCGAGACCCAGAGCTGATGCCCGCCGCCCACCCCCTGGTGATCGTCGGCGCGTCCTATGCCGGCGTCCAGCTCGCCGCCAGCGCGCGCGAGCTCGGCTTCGAGGAGCGCATCCTCATCGTCGGCGACGAGGTGCACGCGCCCTACCAGCGCCCGCCCTTGTCCAAGGGACTGCTGACCGGCAAGACCACCCTCGACCAGTTGCCCTTGCGCGGCCCCGACTTCTTCGAACAGAACCGCATCGAGCTGCTGCTCGGCCGCCGGGCCGAAGCGCTGGATGCCGGTGCGCGTTCGGTGACGCTGGACGACGGCGCCGTACTCGACTACGGCTGGCTCGCGCTGGCCACCGGCGCGCGCTGCAGGCCGTTCACGCTGCCGGGCTCGAATCTCGACGGCGTGCTCGACCTGCGCACGCTCGACGATGCGCTGCGCGTCGCCCAGGCCGCCGAGCGCACGCAACGCGCCTGCGTGATCGGCGGCGGCTTCATCGGCCTCGAAGTCGCTTCGGCGCTGCGCGCGCGCGGCGTCGCGGTGACGGTGATCGAAGCACAGCCGCATCTGCTCGCGCGCGCCTTCCCGCCCGCGATGTCGGCCTTTGTCGAGAATGTGCACCGCCGCCGCGGCGTCGAGCTCCTGACCGGCCGCGGCGTGCGCGCGCTGCATGGCGACCAGGGCCGCGTGGCCGCGGTCGAGCTCGACGACGGCCGGCGCATCGACTGCGACCTGGTCGTGCTCGGCATCGGCGTGCTGCCCAATGCCGAGCTGGCACAGCAGGCCGGCCTCGCCGTCGACAACGGCATCGTGGTCGACATGCTGGGCCGCACCTCCGCGCCGCGCGTGCTGGCCGCGGGCGACGTCGCCAACATGGCGTTGCCGCCGGCACCCGGCGCACCGGCGCGCGTGCGGCTCGAGTCGATCCAGGCCGCCAACGACGGCGCCAGGGCGCTGGCCTCGCTGATCGTCGGGCACGAACGGCCCTGCACGGCCGTGCCCTGGTTCTGGAGCGACCAGTTCGACCTCAAGTTCCAGATGACCGGCCTGCCCGCGCAAGGCGACGAGGTCGTGCTGCGCGGCGACATGGCAAGCGACCGCTTCAGCGTGTTCTACCTGCGCGGCGGCACGCTGGTGGCCGCGCACTCGGTGAACAGGCCCGCCGAGCACATGCTGAGCCGCAAGCTCATCGGCGCCCGCGCCCGCTTCACGGCCGGGCAGCTCGCCGACGAATCCTTCGACCTCAAGTCGGCCCCGACGACCGCACTGGAGGCCGCGACCTCCTGAGTTCCGGGGCGCATCCCGGCCCCACCCGTTTTCCCAACCACCCTGCCCGCCGGCCCACCGGCTTCACTGAACGGAGCTTCCACGATGATGAACAAGAGAAACGCGCTCGCCACCCTGACGCTGGCCTGCCTCGGTGCCTTCGGCGCCATGGGCGCGGCCCACGCAGCCGACGAGCCGCTTCGCATCGGCCTGATCGCGACCTACTCGGGCCCCTATGCCGACTACGGCCGCCAGTTCGACGCCGGCGTGGCGCTGTACCTCAAGGAACACGGCGGCAAGATCGCCGGCCGGCCGGTCGAGATCATCAAGAAGGACACGGCGGGCCCGGCGCCCGACGCCGCCAAGCGCATCGCACAGGAACTGGTGGTGCGCGACAAGGTGGGCATCCTCACCGGCCTGGACTTCAGCCCCAACGCCTACGCCGTGGCGGCCATCGCCACGCAGGCCAAGATCCCGACCATCGTGATGAACGCGGCGTCCTCCGCCATCACCAGCAGCTCTCCCTACGTGGCGCGGCTGTCCTTCACCGTGCAGCAGGTCACCGACCCGATGGCGCGCTGGATGGTCAAGCAGGGCGTGAAGGAAGCCTACACGGTGGTCGCCGACTACGCCTCGGGCGTCGACGCCGAGACCGCGTTCAAGAAGGCCTTCACGGCCGAGGGCGGCAAGGTGGTCGGCGAAGTCCGCACGCCCATGAACAACCCCGACTTCTCGGCCTACGTGCAGCGCATCAAGGATGCCAAGCCGCAGGCGGTGTTCTTCTTCTTTCCCTCGGGCGTGATGCCGCCGGCCTTCCTCAAGGTCTGGAAGGAGCGCGGCATGGAAGAAGCGGGCATCAAGCTCTACGCCACCGGCGAGGCGACCGACGACAGCTACCTCGACGCCACCGGCGACGTGGCGCTGGGCCTGCTCACGAGCCACCACTATTCCTACGCGCATCCGTCGCCGAAGAACCAGAAGTTCGTCAAGGACTTCGCGGCCGAGTTCGGCGGCAAGCTGCGCCCGAGCTACTTCGCCGTGACCGCCTACGACACGATGGCCGCGATCGACCTCGCGCTCGCCAAGACCAAGGGCGACGTCTCGGGCGACAAGGTCATGGAAGCCCTCAAGGGCCTGAGCTTCGAGAGCCCGCGCGGCCCGGTCCAGATCGACCCCGCGACGCGCGACATCGTGCAGACGGTCTACATCCGCAAGACCGAACGCGCCAAGGGCGAGCTCGTGAACGTCGAGTTCGACAAGTTCGAGCGCGTCAAGGACCCGGCCAAGGAAAGCAAGTAAGCCGAGCGGCCGCCGCGACAGCAGCAACGGGATATCCATGGGAATCGTGATCTTCGACGGAGTGGCCTACGGCATGCTCCTGTTCCTCATCGGGGTGGGCCTGTCCATCACGATGGGCCTCATGAACTTCGTCAACCTCGCGCACGGCACGTTCGCGATGGTGGGCGGCTACGCCGCAAGCGTTCTGATGAACCACTTCGGCGTGGGCTTCTTCCCGTCGCTGGCCGTGGCCTTCGTCGTGGCGGCGCTGGTGGGCGCGGTGCTGGAGTTCTTCTTCTACCGGCGGCTCTATCGCGCGCATCCGCTCGACCAGGTGCTGCTGTCGATCGGCATCGTGTTCGTCTCGGTCGCCGTCTTCACCTGGTTCTTCGGCCCGACGATGCAGCCTTTCCAGCTGCCGCCGGTGCTCGACGGCCGGGTGTCGCTGGGGGGGCTCGAGGTGGGCCGCTATCGGCTGTTCCTGATCCTGTGCGGCGTGCTCGTGCTCGCGGGCCTGCTGCTGGTGCTCGGCAAGACGCGCTACGGCGCGATGGTGCGGGCCGCGGTGGACAACCAGCGCGTCGCCGGCGGCACCGGCATCCACGTGCAGCGCCTGTTCTTCCTGACCTTCTCGCTGGGCTGCGGCCTGGCGGGCCTGGGCGGCGCCCTGAGCCTCGGCATGCTGGGGCTGGAGCCCTCGTTCCCGCTCAAGTACCTCGTGTACTTCCTGATCGTGGTGTGCGTCGGCGGCGCCGGCACCATCACCGGCCCCTTCGTGGCCGCGCTGCTGGTCGGCATCGTCGATGTCGCGGGCAAGTACTACCTGCCGGAAGCCGGCGCGTTTCTCATCTATGTCGTCATGATCATCATGTTGCTGCTGCGGCCCAACGGCATCATTCCGCGCAAGGGGCTCGCATGAGACCGATCACCGTATCGCCAGGCCGCCTGCGCGCGGCCGAGGTGGCCTTCTGGCTCGCGCTGGGCGCCAGCTTCTTCCTGCTGCCGGACAAGCTCACGCTGATGAGCCAGATCATGATCTTCGGGCTGTTCGCGGTCTCGCTGGACATGGCGCTCGGCTACGCGGGCATCCTCACGGTGGGCCATGCGGCCTTCTTCGGCGCCGGGGCCTATGCGGCCGGCCTGCTGGCCAAGCATGGCTGGAGCGAGCCCTTCAGCGGCCTGCTGTTCGCGCTCATGGTGTGCGCCGCGCTGGGCTATGTGCTGAGCTACCTGGTGGTGCGCGGCGCCGACCTCACGCGGCTCATGATCACCATCGGCGTCTGCATGCTGCTGGCCGAGCTGGCCAACCGGCTGTCGTCGATCACCGGCGGCACCGACGGCCTGCAGGGCGTGGTGATTTCCCCGGTGCTCGGGCTGTTCGATTTCGACCTGTTCGGCAAGACCGCCTTCGTCTACGCCTACGGCGTGGTGCTGGTGGTGTTCCTCGGCGTGCGGCTGGTGCTGCGCTCGCCCTTCGGGCTCACGCTGCGCGGCATCCACGACAGCCGCAAGCGCATGCTCGCGATCGGCTCGCCGGTGGAGGCGCGGCTGCGCATGGCCTATGCACTGTCGGCCGGCGTGGCCGGCATCGCCGGTGCGCTGCTGGCCCAGACCACGCAGTTCGTCGGCATCGAGTCGATCGGCTTCAACCGCTCGGCCGAAGTGCTGATCATCCTCGTGCTCGGCGGCACCGGCCGGCTGTACGGCGGCCTCATCGGCGCGATCGTCTACATGCTGGTGCACGACTGGTTCGCCGACCTCAACCCGCAATACTGGATGTTCTGGCTCGGCATCTTCCTGATCGCCGCCGTCATGCTGGGCCGCGGCGGAATCATGGGCGCGCTGTCGCGCCTGGTGAAGACCGGGAGGCCGTCATGAGCGCCGCAGCACTGCGCACCCGCGGCCTCGGGATCTCCTTCGGCGCCTTCCGCGCGGTCGACGACGTCAACCTGACGCTCGAACCCGGCGCGCGGCAGGCCCTGATCGGCCCGAACGGCGCCGGCAAGACCACGCTGATCAATCTGCTGACGGGCGTCTTCAGGCCGACCCAGGGAACGATCCACATGGGCGAGCGCGAGCTGACCTCGCTGTCCGCCGACAAGCGCGCCCGGCTCGGGCTGGCGCGCACCTTCCAGATCAACACGCTGTTCCCGAGCCTC
Source organism: Variovorax sp. M-6 (assembly GCF_052114385.1). Lineage (NCBI taxonomy): Bacteria > Pseudomonadati > Pseudomonadota > Betaproteobacteria > Burkholderiales > Comamonadaceae > Variovorax > Variovorax sp. M-6. Next base: position 102,835 of record NZ_JBFREQ010000022.1, read on the forward strand.
ACGCCGCTGCTGTCGGTGGTGCTCGCGATCAGCGAGCGCGAAGGCCTGGGCGCGGTCTGGTGGCGTCCGCTCAAGCGCAACAAGGCCGCGTTCGACGAGGCCCATGCGCTGCTCGGGCGCCTCAAGCTCGACGCGCTGGCCGACGTGCCGGTGGCCGAGCTGGCCTACGGCAAGCAGCGGCTGCTGGAGATCGCGCTCGCCATGGCCGCCAGGCCCCGCATCCTGCTGCTCGACGAGCCCGCCGCCGGCGTGCCCGAGGACGAGAGCGGCGAACTCTTCGAAGTCATCGCCGAGCTGCCGCAGGACATCAGCGTGCTGTTCATCGAACACGACATGAACCTCGTCTTCCGCTTTTCGCGCCGCATCTCGGTGCTGGTCGCCGGCCAGATCCTCACCGAGGGAACCCCCGCCGAAATCGGCACCGACCCGCGCGTGCGCGAGGTCTATCTGGGCCACGCAGGAGCCAACCATGTCTGAGATGCTCAACTTCGACCAGGTGGTGGCCGGCTACGGCAACGCCGTGGTGCTCGACCGTCTGGGCTTTTCGCTGGCGCAGGGCCAGAGCCTCGCCATCCTGGGACGCAACGGCGTGGGCAAGACCACGCTGCTCGAAACGCTCATGGGCAACACCCGCGTGATGCGCGGTGCGCTGCGCTGGTGCGGCGAGGACATCACGCGCTGGCCGGCCCATCGCCGCGTGCGCGCCGGCCTGGGCTGGGTGCCGCAGGAGCGCGAGGTGTTCCCCTCGCTCACCGTCGAGGAGAACCTGACCGTGATCGCGCGGCCGGGCAAGTGGAACCTGCAGCGGGTCTACGAGTTCTTTCCGCGGCTGCGCGAGCGGCGCGGCAACTACGGCAACCAGCTGTCGGGCGGCGAGCAGCAGATGCTGGCCATCGGCCGCGCGCTGATGACCAACCCGAAACTGCTGCTGCTCGACGAGCCGATGGAAGGCCTGGCGCCGATCATCGTCGAGGAGCTGGCCCGCTCGATCCGCCATCTTTGCGAGAGCGAGGGCCTGGCGTCGATCGTGGTCGAGCAGCACCCGGTGCTGGCCCTCGAGATGACCCACCAGGCGATCGTGCTGGAGCGCGGCACCGTGGTGCATGCCGGTCCGAGCGCGGCGCTGGCCGCCGATGCGGCCCTGCTCGAAGGCCTGCTCGGCGTGGGCATCGCCGAAGTGCCGGCCTGAGACGGGCCCGCCGCCGTCTTCGTTCCTTTCCCTCTTTTCCTGTCAGGACCACACCATGTCAGTTTCCGTCTCCCGGCTGTCCCGCCGCGGCCTCCTCGCGGCCTGCGCCTTCACGCTGGCCGCGCCGGCCGCCTTCGCGCAGGACACCGTCCGCGTCGGCCTCATCGCCGAGATGTCGGGCCCCTTCGCCGAGTTCGGCAAGCAGATGGAGGCCGGCATCCGGATCTACCAGAAGCAGTTCGGCGACAGCGTCGCGGGCAAGCGGGTCGAGGTCATCGTGAAGGACGTGGCCGGCCCGAATCCGGAACTCGCCAAACGGCTGGCCCAGGAGCTCGTGGTGCGCGACAAGGTGCAGCTGCTGGCGGGCTTCGGCTTCACGCCCAACGCGCTGTCGGTGGCGCCCATCGCGACGCAGGCCAAGGTGCCGATGATCGTCATGAACGCGGGGGCCGCCGACCTGACGGCCAAGTCGCCCTACATGGTGCGCACCTCCTTCAGCTACCCCGACGTGGTGCCGCCGATCGCGCAATGGGCGATCAAGAACGGTTCGAAGAAGGCCTACGTGATCGTCGCCGACTATGCGCCGGGGCATGACGCCGAAGCCGCCTTCCTGGCCGCCTACAAGAAGGCCGGCGGCGAGATCGTCGGCAGCGTGCGCACGCCGATGATGACGCTCGACTTCTCGCCCTACATGCAGCGCGTGAAGGACGCGAAGCCGGACGTCCTGTTCGCCTTCGTCAACGGCGGCGACGTGGCGCCGGCCTTCATCAAGGAGTTCCGCGAGAAGGGCCTGCCCGAGGCCGGGGTCAAGCTGATCGGCACCGGCGACATCGTCGACGAAGCCATCATCGAGGTGATCGGCGACCGCGCGCTCGACATCACGACCGTCTACCCCTACTCGATGCACCACAAGTCGGAGCTCAACGCACGCTACGTGCGCGACTTCAAGGCGCAGCGCGATGCCAAGGCGCGCCCGACCATCATGAGCGTGGCGGCCTACGACGGCATGGCCGCGATCTATGCCGCGCTGAAGAAGACCAACGGCAACGCCGACGGCCCGGCGCTGATCCAGGCCTTCCAGGGCCTGCAGTTCGAAAGCCCGCGCGGCCCGATCGGCATCGACGCGAAGACCCGCGACATCGTGCAGGACGAGTACATCCGCCGCGTCGGCAAGGTCGACGGCACGATCGCCAACGTCGAGTTCGAGACCTTCAAGGCCGCGCGTTGATGGCCCGCGATGCGCTGACCCTGGACATCGCCGAACTGGCGAAGGCCTACGCCAGCGGCGAGCACACGCCCGAAGGCGTGCTGGACGCGCTGTTCGCAGCCATCGAGGCCGACACCCGGCAGATCAACGCCTTCTGCCTGCTGGACCGCGAAAGCGCCCGGGCTGCCGCGCGGGCGTCCGGCCTGCGCTGGCGCGCCGGACGCGCCATCGGAGCGCTGGACGGCGTCCCGGTGTCGATCAAGGACCTGATGAACGTGGCCGGCTGGCCCACCCGCCGCGGCTCGCTGGCCTCGGCCGGAGAACCGCCGGCGGCAGCGGATTCGCCGGCCGTGGCGCTGCTGCGCGCCGCGGGCTGCGTGCTCTTCGGCAAGACCACCACGACCGAATTCGGCTGGAACATCGGCTCCCGGAATCCGCATGCCGGCCTCACGCGCAATCCCGTCGACCCGCTGCGTTCGGCGGGCGGCTCGAGCAGCGGCGCCGCCGCGCAGGCCGCCGCGGGCTGGGGCCCGCTCGCGCTCGGCAGCGATGCGGGTGGCTCGGTGCGCATCCCGGCGTCGTACTGCGGGCTGGTGGGCTTCAAGCCGAGCTTCGGCGCCATTCCGCTCGCGCCGCAGAGCGCCTTCGCCGAATTCGCCCACATGGGCCCCTTGACGCGCAGCGTCGAGGATTGCGAACTCGCCATGCGGGTGCTGTCGCAGGCCGATGCGCGCGACCCGAGTTCGCTGTTCGCGCGCAGCGGCGCCGGGGCCGGCGGGCCGCTCTCCATCGGCTGGACCCTGCAACTGGGCGCCGACATGCAGGTCGAGCCCACCATCGCCGAAGCCTTCCACGCGCTGGTCGAGCGGCTCGGACAGGCGGGCCACACCCTCGTCCCTCTGCCCGCCGAGGGCACGGACATGGCGCCCGACATGTGGACCGTGTGGGCGTCGCGCGTGCACGAATCCTTCCTCGCCTGGACGCCCGAGCAGCGCGCGCTGCTGGACCCGCCCCTTCAACAGCTCTACCAGGAAGGCGCGGCGCTGGACGTCGGGCGGCTGTCCCGCAGCCGGATCCGCCTGCGGGACTTCACCACGCGCCTGGCACAGCAGTTCAGCCGCATCGATCTGCTGCTGACGCCGGCCACGCCGACCGTGGCGCCGCCGATCGCGGACACCGCGGGCGCGCTCGTCAACTGGTTCGCGGGCAACGGCTTCTCGTACCCGTTCAACCTGACGCAGCAGCCGGCGCTGAGCCTGCCGCTGGGGCGAGACGCCGACCGGTTGCCCTTCGGGCTGCAGATCGTCGGCCGCAAGTACGACGACGCGCGAGTGCTCGCCTTCGGCAAGGAAGTCGAATCGCTCCTGCGCGGCCCCGCCGCATGAAGCCGATCGCGGTCTTCCAGCACACCGAGGTCGGGGCGCCGGGCGCGGTGGTGCCGATCCTCGAGGCGCTGGGCCGAGAGGTGGTGCTGGTGCGCATCGTCGACGGCGACGCCGTGCCGGCCGAGGCGTCCGCCTTCGGCGGCCTGGTGTTCATGGGCGGCTACATGAGCGTGCACGACCCGCTGCCGTGGATCGCCGAGGAGCTCGCGCTGATCCGCGATGCCGATGCGCGCGGCATTCCCGTCGCGGGCCATTGCCTGGGCAGCCAGCTGGCCGCGCTGGCGCTGGGCGGCGAGGTCCGCCCGCACGACCGGCCCGAGATCGGCTGGTGCGAGATCACCGCCGAGGCGTCCGGCACGGCCCGCGACTGGTGGGGCGAGCACGCGGGGCAGGTGCTGCAGACCTTCCAGTGGCACGGCGACACCTTCGAACCGCCGGCGGCCGCGCTGCCGCTGGCGCGCGGCGCCCACTGCAGCAACCAGGCCTTCGTCGTGCGCGGGCTGCACCTGCTGGTGCAATCCCATCTCGAGATGACCCCGGCGCTGGTCGAACTGTCGATGGCGCGCAACGGGCACCAGCTGGCACGGCAGAACGCGCTGGGCAACCCGGCCACCAGCGATTTCGACGACGTCCTGCGGGATCTGCCCCGGCGCACCCGGCAAATGCATGYGCTCCTGCATCGCCTCTACGCGCGCTGGACGGCCGGCTGCGGGTGAGGGCCGAGGGCTGCCCCAAGACGGTGCGCCCGTGCCCGATGACCCCCGGCCTGCACGCCCCAAGCGTCGAGTCGTAGACTCTCCGGGTTTTCGGATCCGTCCGCGCGCGACCGCGCCGATCCATCGTGAGCGACTCACACATCCTGTTCAATGCACAAGAGGTCCCAAATGACTGCCGGAAAATCAAAGATCATCTACACCCTCACCGACGAAGCGCCGCTGCTGGCAACGGCCTCCCTGCTGCCCGTCATCCAGGCCTTTGCCGCCCCCGCGGGCATCGACGTCGTCACCAGCGACGTCTCCGTCGCGGCCCGCATCCTGGCGGAATTCCCCGACCGCCTGACCGACGCGCAGCGCGTTCCGGACAACCTGGGCGAACTCGGGCGCCTGACCCAGTTCCCCRACACCAACATCATCAAGCTGCCCAACATCAGCGCCTCGGTGCCCCAGCTGCAGGCGGCCATCCGTGAGCTGCAGGCCCGCGGCTACAAGCTCCCCGACTTTCCGGAAGACCCGAAGACCGACGAAGACAAGGAAACGCTCGCGCGCTATTCCAAGGCACTCGGCAGCGCGGTCAACCCCGTGCTGCGCGAAGGCAATTCGGACCGCCGCGCACCGGCCGCCGTCAAGCGCAATGCGCGCAAGAACCCGCACTCGATGAGCAAGTGGAGCCCGGCTTCGCGCACCCACGTCTCGCACATGCACGGCGGCGACTTCTACGCCGGCGAGAAGAGCATGACGCTCACCAAGGCCCGCGACGTCCAGATGGACCTGGTCACCAAGAGCGGCCAGACGATCGTGCTGAAGAAGAAGGTGGCGCTGCTCGAGGGCGAGATCATCGACAGCATGTTCATGAGCAAGAAGGCGCTGCTCAAGTTCTATGAGGACGAGATGGAGGACGCGCGCGAGACCGGCGTGATGTTCTCGCTGCACGTCAAGGCGACGATGATGAAGGTCTCGCACCCGATCGTCTTCGGCCATGCCGTCAAGGTCTTCTACAAGGACGCCTTCGCCAAGCACGGCAAGCTGTTCGAGGAGCTGGGCGTCAACGTCAACAACGGCCTCAGCAGCGTCTACGACAAGATCGAGAGCCTGCCCTCGTCGCAGCGCGACCAGATCATCAAGGACCTGCACGCCTGCCACGAGCACCGCCCCGAACTCGCGATGGTCGACTCGGCCAAGGGCATCAGCAACCTGCATGCGCCGAACGACGTGATCGTCGACGCCTCGATGCCCGCCATGATCCGCCTGGGCGGCAAGATGTGGGGCGCCGACGGCCGTCCGAAGGACACCAAGGCCGTGATGCCCGAGAGCACCTTCGCCCGCATCTACCAGGAGATGATCAACTTCTGCAAGACCAACGGCGCCTTCAACCCGGTGACCATGGGCACCGTGCCCAACGTCGGCCTGATGGCGCAGAAGGCCGAGGAATACGGCTCGCACGACAAGACCTTCGAGGTCCCCGAGGACGGCATAGCCCGCATCGTCGACATCGCGAGCGGCGAAGTGCTGCTCGAGCAGAACGTCGAGACCGGCGACATCTGGCGCATGTGCCAGGTCAAGGACGCCGCCATCCGCGACTGGGTCAAGCTGGCCGTGAACCGCGCGCGCCTGTCGGGCATGCCGGCCGTGTTCTGGCTCGACGAGTACCGTCCGCACGAGGCCGAGCTGATCAAGAAGGTCCACACCTACCTGAAGGACCACGACACCAAGGGCCTGGACATCCAGATCATGTCGCAGGTGCGCGCCATGCGCTACACGCTGGAGCGCGTGATCCGCGGCAAGGACACCATCTCGGTCACCGGCAACATCCTGCGCGACTACCTGACCGACCTGTTCCCGATCATGGAACTCGGCACCAGCGCCAAGATGCTGTCGATCGTGCCGCTGATGGCCGGCGGCGCGATGTTCGAGACCGGCGCCGGCGGCTCGGCCCCCAAGCACGTCAAGCAGCTGGTGGAAGAAAACCACCTGCGCTGGGACTCGCTGGGCGAATTCCTGGCACTGGCCGTGTCGCTGGAAGACCTGGGCCAGAAGACCGACAACAAGAAGGCCAAGATCCTGGCCGAGACGCTCGACACCGCCACCGGCATGCTGCTCGACAACAACAAGGGCCCGTCGACCCGCACCGGCGAGCTCGACAACCGCGGCAGCCACTTCTACCTGGCGCTGTACTGGGCCCAGGCGCTGGCCGCCCAGACGGACGACAAGGAACTGCAGGCGCACTTCGCGCCGCTGGCCAAGTCGCTGGCCGCCAACGAGCAGAAGATCGTGGACGAGCTGAAGGCCGTGCAAGGAAAGCCGGCCGACATCGGCGGCTACTTCCTGCCGGATGCGAAGAAGACCGCGGCCGTGATGCGGCCGAGCGCGACCTTCAACGCGGCGCTGGCAGCGGCCGCAGCCTGAAGGGCCCCCACGCTCCCCCACTTCGTGTGGGGCGACCCGGCGCCGGCCTGAGCGGGCGCCTCTCCGGGGATGCCCGGACGCGGTCCAGGGTTGCGCGGTGTAGGCTTCGTCCCATCGCTCACCCTGGAATCCACAGATGACAGCCGACGACTACGCCAGCCAGGACTACAGCCACAGCGGGTCGCGCTCCTCCCGAAAGCGGCGGGCACGGCGCAGGGGCTTGAAGATTTTCGCGGCTGCCTTGGTCGTCGTCATCGCGGTCGTCGGCTGGGGCCTGTTCTACCTGTCGGCGTCCGAGCCGGAGCCGGCCACAGCGGCCTCGGCCGGGTCGGTCGACACGGGCAGGAAGCCGGTCGAGCGGACCGCCGCCCTGGCGCCCCTGAACCTGCCGGCCGACGATGCCCCTCATGGGTCCGGCATGGAGTGGTGGTACTACAACGGGATCCTGGACGCGAAGACGGGCAACCGCTATGCGTTCCACGTCGCCGTGTTCGTCGCCAACGGCCTGATCAAGCACACGGTCATGCACGTGGCGCTGACCGACCTTCAGACCGGCAAGCGCTATTCCAGCCAGACCCGCACCGGCGGGATTCCCGCGAAGGGCGTCGCCAAAGGCTTCGACTTCAGGCAGGACGGATGGCAGGTTGCCGCCTCGGGGCCGTTGCATGTGCTGCGCGCGTCCTTCGACGGCGCCTCCCTCGCGCTCGACCTGAACGATGCCCACCCGGTCGTCGCGCATCGCGCGGCGGGGTCGGACACGCCGGGCCTGCTCGACTTCGGCAAGAGCGGCATCAGCTACTACTACTCGCGCCCGCGCATCGCGGCGCAGGGCGAAATCGCCATCGGCGGCAAGACCGTCCCGGTGAGCGGCGACGTGTGGTTCGATCACCAGTGGGGCGACTTCGATGTCCTGAGCCTGGGCTGGAACTGGTTCGCACTGCACCTGGCGGACGGCTCCGACGTGATGCTCTATGAGCTGTTCGACATGGAGGGGCGCAAGGTCATGACGGCCGGCACGGTCTCGAACGCCAGCGGGTCCGTGGCCCTCAAGCCGGGCGACGTCGAACTGACGCCCGGCAACACCTGGACCAGCCCGAAGACCAAGATCACCTACGTCGTCGAATGGGGCGTCAAGCTCCCGTCGGGTGTCTTGAACATCAAGCCTTTCATCGCCGACAGCGAATTCGATTCGAGCGGGACGACCGCGAACATCTACTGGGAGGGGCCCGTGAAGGTCACGGGCAGCACCAGTGGCGAGGGATTCGTCGAGTTGAGCGGATACGACCGCCTGGATGCGGCGCGCGTGAGCCGCAAGTGACCGGCGGCAGGGCCTGAACCTGCTTCAGGCCGCGCCGATGCCCGCCACCAGGTGGTCGACCGGCTGCCCGCCCTTGAGCGCCGCCGTGAAGGCCAGCATGCGATCGATCGGCACCCGCGCGCGGCGCCCGAGCGCCGGCTCGACGTGCACCTCGCCCGCCCCGGTCTCGAGCACGTGCGCCAGGCCGGCCAGGCCGTTCATCGCCATCCAGGGACAGTGGGCGCAGCTCTTGCACGTCGCCGAGTTGCCGGCGGTGGGCGCCTCGATGAAGGTCTTGGCCGGATTCAGCGCGCGCAGCTTGTGCAGCATGCCGCTGTCGGTGGCGACGATGAACTCGGTCGCGTCCATGCGCTGCGCCGCGCTCAGGATGGCCGAGGTCGAGCCGACCGCATCGGCCAGTGCGATGACATCGGCCGGCGACTCCGGATGCACCAGCACCCGGGCCGCCGGGTGCTCCTTCTTCAGCAGTTCGAGCTCGAGCGCCTTGAACTCGTCGTGCACGATGCAGGCGCCGCCCCAGCTCAGCATGTCGGCGCCGGTCTCGCGCCGGATGTAGTCGCCCAGGTGCCGGTCGGGCGCCCAGAGGATCTTCTTGCCTTGCGCCGTCAGTGCCCGCACCACGTCCAGCGCACAGCTCGACGTGACCAGCCAGTCGGCCCTCGCCTTCACGGCGGCGCTGGTGTTGGCATAGACCACGACCGTGCGGTCGGGATGCTGCGCGCAGAAGCGATCGAAGTCGTCCGCGGGACATCCGAGGTCGAGCGAACAGGTGGCGTCCAGGTCGGGCATCAGCACCCGCTTCTCGGGCGACAGGATCTTGGCGGTCTCGCCCATGAAGCGCACACCCGAGACCACCAGCGTGCGCGCCGCATGGTCGCGGCCGAAGCGCGCCATCTCGAGCGAATCGCTGACGAGGCCGCCGGTTTCCTCGGCCAGGTCCTGCAGGTCGGGATGGACGTAGAAGTGCGACACCATCACCGCATTGCGCTCGCGCAGCAGGCGGCGGATGTGCGCCTTCAGCTGCTCGCGCTCGGCCGGGCCCGGTTCGGGTGCCACGCGGGCCCACGCATGGCGCGTTTCGCAGACAGCGCCACCGGCAGCAGCGGCGAGCGGCTGCTCGTAGTCGACGTCGATCAGCGAAAGTTCCATGGCCTGCGTCATGTTCAGGCCTCCTGGAATCGCATCGAGAAATCCACCGCCTTGACGTCCTTGGTCAGGCCACCGATGGAGATGCGGTCGACGCCGGTCTCGGCCAGCGCGCGCAGGCCGTCGAGCGTCACGCCGCCCGAGCTCTCCAGCAAAGCACGGGCATCGCCGGCCGCGTCATTGCGCCGCACGGCTTCGCGCAGCGTGGGCAGGTCCATGTTGTCCAGCAGCACCATGCGGGCGCCGTTCGCCAGCGCCTCGTCGAGCTGCGCCAGGGTCTCGACCTCGATCTGGACGAACTTCGCACGGCCCGCGACCTCGGCCGCGGCGCGCAAGGCCGCGCTGAGGCCACCAGCCGCGACGATGTGGTTCTCCTTGATCAGCACCGCATCGTAGAGTCCGATCCGGTGATTGACGCCGCCGCCGATGCGCACCGCGTACTTCTGCGCCAGGCGCAGGCCGGGCAGGGTCTTGCGGGTGTCGACGATCTGCGCCCGCGTGCCGCGCACGGCATCGACATGGACCGCCGTCTTGGTCGCCACGGCGCTCAGCAGCTGCAGGAAATTGAGGGCGGTGCGTTCGGCCGTGAGCAGCGCCCTGGCGGCGCCCGAAATCTCGAGCACGGTCTGGTCGGCCGCGCAGCGCGACCCTTCCTCGACATGCCACACGATCCGCGCATCGGGGTCCAGGTGGCGGACCACCGCCTCGACCCATGGCGCCCCGCACAGCACGGCGGATTCGCGGGCGAGAACCCGCGCCGAGGCGCGGCGCTCGGAGGCAATCAGCGAGGCGGTGAGATCACCACCGCCCACATCTTCATCGAGGGCCCGCAGTGCATCGGCGCGCACCACGGCGGCCCATTCGGCGGAGGAAAAATCGAGGGTACTGTCCATCTTCATCATCGGTCGCGAGGCCACGCACATGCAGCGAATGGCCGCGATCGTAGCAGCGATGCCGATGCAGGCCGCCTCGCAAATGCACGCAGGCGTAGCGCAAGAGTCGGTTATGGTTCGCCCCGTTTGTGATCCGAACCAAGAGCGACGACCTGTGATTTTTCATGAATTCGACGTGCTCATCGTCGGCAGCGGCCTGGCGGGATTGAGCACCGCGCTGCACCTGGCACCCACGCACCGGGTGGCCGTCATCACCAAGCGCGCGCTCAACGATGGCGCCAGCCAGTGGGCCCAGGGCGGCATCGCGGCCGTGCTGGCCGAAGGCGACAGCGTGCAGTCGCACGTCGACGACACGCTGGTCGCCGGCGCGGGCCTTTGCGACCTGGCCGCCACGCGCTTTGTCGTGGAGCATGCGCCCGAGGCCATCGCCTGGCTGCGCGCGCTCGGCGTGGCCTTCTCGCTCGAAGACGGTGCGCTGCACCTGACGCGCGAAGGCGGCCACAGCCAGCGCCGCATCGTGCACGCGGCCGACGCCACCGGCGCGGCGGTGCAGCGCACGCTGATCGAACAGGTGCGGTGCACGCCCCAGATCACGCTGTTCGAGCAGCACACGCTGGTCGACCTGATCACCGGCCGCAAGCTCGGGCAGCCCGATACCGGTTGCCTCGGTCTCCATGCGCTGGACGAGGCCACCGACGAGGTCGTCACCTTTCGCGCGCCGCACACCGTGCTGGCCACGGGCGGCGCCGGCAAGGTCTATCTCTACACGAGCAACCCCGACACCGCCACCGGCGACGGCATCGCCGCGGCCTGGCGCGCGGGCTGCCGCGTGGCGAACATGGAGTTCATCCAGTTCCATCCGACCTGCCTGTACCACCCGGACGCCAAGTCCTTCCTGATCAGCGAGGCGGTGCGCGGCGAAGGCGGACGGCTCTTGCTGCCCGACGGCACGCGCTTCATGCCCGCACACGACGCGCGGGCCGAACTCGCGCCGCGCGACATCGTGGCGCGCGCCATCGACTTCGAGATGAAGAAGCACGGCCTCGACTGCGTGCACCTCGACATCTCGCACCAGAGCCCGGCCTTCCTGCAGGAGCACTTTCCGAACATCCTGGCGCGCTGCGCCGAGCTGGGCATCGACATCACGCGCGAGCCGATCCCGGTCGTGCCGGCCGCGCACTACACCTGCGGCGGCGTGCTCACCGACCTCGCGGGACGCACCGACGTGCCCGGCCTCCACGCCATCGGCGAGACCGCCTGCACCGGGCTGCACGGCGCCAACCGGCTGGCCAGCAATTCGCTGGTCGAGTGCATGGTGTTCGCGCGCGCCGCCGCGCAGGCCATCGCCGAAGCGCCGCAACGCCCGCGCGCCGAGCTGCCTGCCTGGGACGACAGCCGCGTCACCGACGCCGACGAAACCGTGGTCATCTCGCACAACTGGGACGAGCTGCGGCGCTTCATGTGGGACTACGTGGGCATCGTGCGCACCAACAAGCGGCTCGAGCGGGCGGCACACCGCATCGCGCTGCTGCAGGGCGAGGTCCAGGAGTTCTATGGCCACTTCCACGTCACGCGCGACCTGCTCGAACTGCGCAACCTGGTGCAGGTGGCCGAGCTGATCGTCCGCTCGGCGCAGGCGCGGCGCGAAAGCCGCGGGCTGCACTTCAGCCGCGACTATCCGGCGCTCGCCGCGCCGGCGGCGCCGACCATCCTCGTGCCGCCCGCGGGCTGACACCTACATCTTTTCTCGCACAAAGAAAGACTTTTCGCACCATGTTCCGCACCCTGCTCAAGTCCAAGATCCACCGTGTCGCCGTCACCGATTGCGAGCTGCACTACGAAGGCTCCTGTGCCATCGACGAAGACCTGCTCGACGCCGCCGGCATGGCCGAGAACGAGCAGGTCCACATCTGGAACATCAACAACGGAGAACGCTTCGTGACCTATGCGATCCGCGGCGAGCGCGGCACCGGCATCATCTCGGTCAACGGCTCGGCCGCGCGGCGGGCCGCCGTGGGCGACCTGATCATCATCGCGGCCTTCGGCCTGGTGCCCGAGGAGCAGGTGGCGGCCCATCGGCCGAAGCTGGTCTTCGTCGACGACGCCAACCGCATCAAGGAAGAACGCGCCCACATCCCGGTGCAGGCGGCTTCGGGCGAAGCCGTCGCGGCCTGACACCGGAGGCCGCCATGTCGTCCCTCCCCGCCGCCGATCCGGCCACCCCCTACGGCACCCTGCCCCCGGCCTCGCCGCCGTCGACCCGCAAGCCGCTGAGCCTGCCGCGCCTGGCGGACATGCACGCGCGCGGCGAGAAGATCGTCATGCTGACCGCCTACGACGCCACCTTCGCCGCCGTGGCCGATGCCGCGGGGGTCGAATGCCTCCTGGTCGGCGATTCGCTGGGCATGGTCTGCCAGGGGCTTGCGAGCACCGTGGGCGTGTCGCTCGACACCATGCGCTACCACACCGAAAGCGTGGCGCGCGGATTGCGCCGCACCCAGGGCACGGCCTGGCTCATCGCCGACCTGCCCTTCGGCAGCTACCACGCGTCGCGCGAGCAGGCACTGCACAGCGCCACGCAGTTGATGCAGGCCGGCGCGCACATGGTCAAGCTCGAAGGCGGCGGCTGGACCACCGAGACCGTGCGCTTCCTCGTCGAGCGCGGCATCCCGGTCTGCGCCCACCTCGGCCTGACGCCGCAAACCGTGCATGCCCTGGGCGGCTACCGCGTGCAGGGCAAGGGCAGCGAGGCCGCGGCGCTGCTCAAGCAGCAGGCCCACGCGCTCCAGGATGCGGGCGCCGCCATGCTGGTGCTCGAGATGGTGCCCGCCGCGCTGGCGACCGAACTCACTGCCGAACTGCACCATTGCGCCACCATCGGCATCGGTGCCGGCCGCGGCACCGCGGGCCAGGTGCTGGTGCTGCACGACATGCTGGGCGTCGGCCTCGGCAAGACGCCGAAGTTCGTGCGCAACTTCATGGCCGATGCGCCGGGCATCGCCCAGGCCATGCAGGCCTACGTGCGCGCCGTCAAGGACGGCAGCTTCCCCGACGACTCACTCCACGCCTGGTAGACACCCGACCATGTACATCGCCCGCACCATTCCCGAACTGCGCGACCACCTGGGCCGCTACCGGCGCCCCGCCTTCGTCCCCACGATGGGCAACCTGCACGACGGCCACCTGGCGCTGGTGCGGCAGGCCAAGCCGCTGGGCGACGTCGCCGTGGCCAGCATCTTCGTCAACCGGCTGCAGTTCCTGCCGCACGAAGATTTCGACACCTACCCGCGCACCTGGGACAGCGACTGCGAGAAGCTGCGTGCGGCCGGCTGCGACGTGCTCTTCGCGCCCGACGAGCGCGCGCTCTACCCCGAACCCCAGACCTGCAAGGTGCACCCCGACGGCGCGCTGGCCGACATCCTCGAAGGCCATTTCCGCCCCGGCTTCTTCGTCGGCGTCTGCACGGTCGTGATGAAGCTCTTTGCCTGCGTGCAGCCCGGCGTGGCCGTGTTCGGCAAGAAGGACTACCAGCAGCTGATGGTCATCCGCCACATGGTGCGCCAGTTCGCGCTGCCGATCGAGGTCGTCGGCGGCGAGACCCGCCGCGCGGACGACGGGCTGGCGCTGTCTTCGCGCAACGGCTACCTGGGCGACAGCGCGCGCGTGGAGGCGGTGGCGCTTTCGCGGGCGCTGCAGTCGATGGCCGCGGCCGTGCGTGCCGGCGAGCGCGACTTCGGCGCCATCGAGGCGCGCGCCATGCAGGCGCTCAGCGCGCGAGGCTGGCAGCCCGACTACATGGTGCTGCGCCGGCGCTCGGACCTGCAGGCGCCGACGGCCGGCGAGCCGCTGGTGGCGCTGGTGGCGCTGGCGGCCGCGCGGCTGGGGAGCACGCGCCTGATCGACAACCTCGAGATCGACGGCGTCGAACGCCTCACAGCCCCAGGAACAGCCGCCTGATCTCCGGGTGCGCCAGCACGTCTGGCGCGCGGTCGAAGAGCTTGCTGCGCCCGAGCTCCATCACCACCCCGTAGTCGCAGCACTCGAGCGCCTGGCGCGCGTTCTGCTCGACCATCAGCACCGACAGGCCCGAGGCCGTGAGCTCCCGGATCGTGTCGAACACCATGCCCATCGCCTGCGGCGACAGGCCCAGCGAAGGCTCGTCGAGCAGCAGCAGGCGCGGCTTGGCCAGCAGCACCATCGCCATCTCCATGACCTGCTGCTCGCCGCCGCTCAGGTTGCCGGCCATCGTGTGCCAGCGCTCCCTGAGCCGCGGGAAGCGCGCGGTCACCTGCTGCAGCTCGACCTCGAGGTCGGCGGCCGCCAGCTTGCGCGTGAAGGCGCCGAGCTTCAGGTTCTCCGCCACCGACAGCAGGGGAAAGTTGCAGCGCCCCTGCGGCACCAGGCCGATGCCGCCCTTGAGCCGCGCGAGCGAATCGAGCGCCGTCACGTCGCGGCCCTCGAACTGCATGCTGCCGCTGCGGCAGCGCACGATGCCTGCGATCGCCTTGAGCAAGGTCGACTTGCCCGCGCCGTTGGCGCCGATGATGGTGGTCCAGGAGGCGGCCGGCACGGTCATGTCCACGCCGTGCAGGATGGTCAGGTCGCCGTAGCCGCCCGTGACCTTGTCGATCCGGATCACTGCCTCAGTCAATTCGAACTCCCTGTTCGCCCGTCACCGGGTCGCGCCGGCCGAGGTAGGCCTCGATCACGCGCTCGTCGCGCGCCACCTCGTCGGGGCTGCCGTGCACCAGCACGCGGCCCTGCTCCAGCACATAGATGCTTTGCGAGATCTCGAACACCAGCTTGAGGTTGTGCTCGACGATGAGCAGCGCGATGCCGCGGCGATTGACGCGCAGCAACTCCTCCTTCAGGCCCTCGACCAGCGTCGGGTTGACACCGGCCATCGGCTCGTCCAGCAGCAGCAGCTTGGGCTCGTTCATGAGCGCCATGCCGAGCTCCAGCAGCTTCTTCTGCCCGTAGGACAGTCCACCGGCCAGCGCGCCGGCCAGCCGCGTGAGCTGGATCTCCTCCAGCATCGCGTCGGCCCGCTCCATCATGCGGCGCTCGTGTGCGCGCACGGCCGGCGTGCGCAGCAGCTCGCTCAGGTACGAGAAGCCCGGCGCGGCCTGCGCGGCGGTCAGCAGGTTCTGCCGCAGCGTGAGTTCGGGAAACACGCGCAGCTGCTGGAAGGTGCGGCGCAGCCCGAGGCGGGCGATGCGCTGCGGCGGCAGGCCCTGCAGGTCCTGGCCGTCGAGCGTCACCTCGCCGGCGTCCTTGGCCTGGAAGCCGCAGATGCAGTCGAACAGCGTCGACTTGCCGGAGCCGTTCGGCCCGATCAGGCCGGTGATGCTGCCGGCCGGCAACGAGATCGACACCCCGTCGAGCGCGACCACGCCCCGGTAGGCCTTGCGAATGCCATGCGCCGCAAGAACCGGGTGGGAGCTTGCTTCGGGCTTCATTTGCCGGCTCCAGCGCCGGTGGCGGCGGGCCGGCCGAACCAGCGCGCCATGCCCTGCGGCATGAAGAGCACGATCAGCAGCAGCAAGACGCCGTAGAGCAGCGATTTGAGCTCCGGCGCCATGCGCAGCACCTCCGGCAGCGCCGTGAAGATCACCGCGCCGGCCACCGGCCCCCACAGCGTGCCCGACCCGCCCAGGATGACCATGACCAGCAGCGATTCGGAGATCGAGAAGCCGAAGATGCCCGGGTCGATGAAGCTCAGGTAGTGCGCGTAGCAGGCGCCTGCCAGGCCCGCGAAGGCACCGGAGCAGGCGAAGGCGAAGAGCCGCATCGTGAGGACGTCGATGCCGGCGGCCACCGCCAGCGGCTCGTTGTCGCGCACCGCGACCATCGCGCGGCCGAGCCGCGAGGAAACGATCGACCAGGTGGCCGCGATCGCCAGCGCCGACAGCACGACCATGAACGCGAGCCACGCCTCCTTGCTGGCCAGCGCTACGCCGAACAGGCGCGCGGTGGGAATGTCGGCAATGCCGAGCGAGCCGCGCGTGAGATCGATCCAGTTGCTGGCGACCAGTTGCAGCAGCAGCGTGGCCGACAGCGTGACGATCACGAAGGAGTGGCGCGACAGGCGCAGCGACGGAACGCCCAGCGCCAACCCGCTCAGCGCGCCGATGGCCGTGGCGCAGGTGAAAGTCAGGGTGGAATCCCAGCCCAGCCTCATGGTGAGCAGGGCCGAGGCATAGGCGCCCATGCCGAAGAGCGCCGGCGTCGCCAGCGACAGCAGCCCGGAATAGCCCAGCATGATGTTGAGCGACTGGACCAGCAGCACGAAGATGCCGGTCATGATGCCGATATGCAGCAGATAGGGGGAGATCGCGTTCATGTGAGGCCTTCAGACACGGACCGATTTGCCGAAGATTCCTTGCGGACGCAGGAGCAGCATCGCGATCATCAGGACGAAGCCGATGCCGTCGCGGTAGGCCGCGCCCAGCACGCCGCCGGCAAAGCTCTCGGCGATGCCCAGCAGCAGGCCCGCCAGCACGGCGCCCGAGATGTTGCCCATGCCGCCGATGATCACGACCGCGAAGCTCTTGAACACCACGTCGGAGCCCATGTTCGGATAGAGGTCGAACATCGGCGCCATGGCACCCGCCGCCAGCGCGCAGAGCGCGGCGCTTGCCGCCGCCGTGATGCGCGTGATGCGCCGGATGTCGATGCCGACCATCAGGCAGGCGTCCTTGCTCTGCGCCATGGCGCGCATCGCGCGGCCGGTCTCGGTGCGGCGCAGGAAGGTCGTCAGCCCGGCCAGGGCCAGCACGGCGACCACCGCGATGAACATGCGCTGGCCGAACAGCAGCACGCCGCCCAGGTCCACCGTCACGTCTTCGAGCGGCGAGCCGATGTGCAGCGGCGTCGCGCCGAACACCAGGCGCACCCCGTTCTGCAGGATGATCGACACCGCGAAGGTCGCGAGGATCACCGACTCGAAAGGCCGGTTGAGCGTCGGCAGGAACACCGCCTCGGCCATCAGCAGCCCGAAGGCCGCCATCACCGCCACCATGACCGGGTAGGCGAGCCAGTACGGCAGGCCCGCGCCCTGGCCGAGGAACCACAGCGCGAAGGCACCCAGCATGTAGACCTCGCCGTGCGCGAAGTTCACCTGTTCGAGAATGCCGAAGACCAGTGCCAGGCCCACGGCGGCCAGGCCGTAGCCCAGCCCGACGCTGACGCCATTGGCGAGCAGCTGCGACAGCAATGAAGTATCCACGCCGGGAACCCTCGTCCGCGGTGGCTCAGCGGCTCGTGACCAGGTCCTTGACGCCGAGCTTGCCCTGCTCGACCGTCATGAACATCAGGTTGTTGTGCGACTGGTTGTGGTCGTCGAACGTGATCGGGCCGAGGATGCCCTTGTAGTTGGTCTTGACCAGCGCCTCGCGCACGGCGGCCGGGTCGGTGGAACCCGCACGGCGCATCGCGTCGGCGGCGACCAGGATGCTCTCGTAGATACCGTAGGCCACGTAGTGCGGGCCTTGCTTGTTCTTCTCGGCGAAGGGCTTGGCGAAGGCATCGTTCGCGGGCGAGCTGAACTGGTCGTAGTACGGATACACCGTCCACGAGCCGTTGAACTTGCCGGTGGCGAGCAGGTCCTTCACGAGCGGCGCGACCAGCGGCGGACGCGCCACCAGCGGCATCGCGAGGCCGAACTGGGTGTACTGCTTCATGAAGTTGAAGCCTTGCTGGTCGAGCACGAAGACCGCCAGCGCTTCGGGCTTGGTCGAGCGGAACTTGGTCAGCATCGGCAGGAAGTCGGTCTCGGTGTTCTTCACGTAGTCCTCCGACACCACCTTGGTGTCGGCGCCGAGGCGTTCCTTGACCAGCTTGACCGCGCTGCGGCCGTAGTCGGTGTCCTCGGCCAGGAAGGCGATCGTCCTGGTCTTGGCAAGCTGTTCACCGATCACGCCGGCCAGCATGCGGTCGTCGGGTACCGTGCGGAACACCCACTTGTTGCCGCCCACGCCGGCCTTCTCGGTGATCTCGGGCAAGGTGGAGATCGAGACGATCATCGGCTTGCCCGCCTTCTCGGCCAGCGGCATCACGGCCATGGTCGCGCCCGAACACAGGTCGCCCAGCAGGACGTCGACCTTGTCCTGGGAGATCAGCTTCTCGGCGGCGGACACCGCATCGGCCGGCCGGCACTGGCTGTCCTGCATGACGAAGGAGATCTTGCGGCCCAGCACGCCACCGCGCTTGTTGATGTCTTCCACCGCCTGCTCGGCGCCCCACTTCATCTGCTGGCCGAGGAAGGAAGCCGGTCCGCTGATCGGGCCGGGAAATCCGATTCTGATGTCCTCGGCGAAGGACGACGCGCCGGCGCCGACCAGCAGGGTGGCGGCAAACGCACGAAGCAAGGCAAACTTTCGCATGGCAGTGGCTTTCAGGAGGAAGGGAAATGGGGAAGTGAGAGAAGCGGAAAGAGTCAGTTGGCGAGATAGCCGCCGTCGACCGGCAAGGTGACGCCGGTGATGTAGCTCGCGAGGCCGGAGGCCAGGAACTGCACGGCGTTCACGACGTCGGCGACATCGCCGACCCGCGCCAGCGGCACGCGTTCCAGGAATTTCGAAGTGGCGGCCGCGTCGGCGCGCGTCACCGCCGTCATCGCCGTGGCGATGCTGCCGGGCGCCACGGCGTTCACGCGGATGCCCCGGGGCGCGAGCTCCAGCGCGAGCGCCTGCGTCAGCTGCTTGAGACCGCCTTTCGATGCGGTGTAGGCGGCGGAGTTTTCGACCGCCACGCAGGCGTGGATCGACGCCACGTTGACGATGCATCCCGCCGCGGCCTGCAGCAGCGGCAGGAAGGCACGGCTCGCATAGAAGGCGCCCGACAGGTTGACGTCGAGCGTGCGGCGCCACTGAGCTGGCGCGTCCGGTCCGGCGAAGCTGCCGCGCAGCAGCACACCCGCGTTGTTGACCAGCACGTCGCAGCGACCGAAGGCGCGTCCCGCCTCGGCGGCCACGTCGAGCATCGCCTGCTCGTCGGCCACGCTGCCGCAGAACGCGAGCGCCTCGCCGGACTGCGCGCGGATGTCGGCCGCCGTCGCCTGCAGGCCGGCCTCGTCGACGTCGACCAGTACCATGCGCGCGCCGCGCGCCGCAAAGGCCAGCGCCGTGGCGCGCCCGATGCCCGCGGCGGCACCGGTGACCACCGCGACGGCGCCTTCAAACACGGGGTTCTGCGGGGTGATCGGCATCGTCGCTCCGTGACTGCGCAGCAGGAGGCCGGTTCAAGCCGTGTGGCGCGCCATGAAGGCGAGCGAACGTTGCTCTGCCAGGGCCGCGGCGTCGGCCACGAAACTGTCGCCATCCTTGCGTGCGAAGGCGTGGTCGCAGTCCTCGTAGACCTGCGCCTCGAACTGCGGCAGCGCCGCCACGCGCTCGAGGATCTGCGCGCGCACCGGCGGCGGCACGAAATGATCGAGGCCCGCGATGTGCAGCAGCGACGGCGGCGTGGCGGCCGAGGCGGCCGGCAGGACTTCTTCCAGGCCCACGCCGTAATAGCTCACCGCGCAGCGGAACGGATGGGCCATCGCGGCCTGCACCGACAGCCGGCCACCCAGGCAATAGCCGAGCACCACCACGCGGTCATGGCCCAGCGTCGACTTCAGCCAGTCCAGCGTCGAACCGATGTCGGCCAGCGCAAGCTTCGGGTCCATGCCCTGCATCAGGGCCAAGGCCTGCTCGAAATGGCCGGGCGTTTGCGGCTCGAGCACCACGTTGGGCTGCTGGCGCCAGAACAGGTCGGGGCACACCACGTGGAAGCCGTGCCCGGCCCACTGGCGCGTGGCCTCCTTCATGGCGTGATTGATGCCGAAGATCTCCTGCACCAGCACGATGGCGGGTGCGCCACGGTCGGCCGCTTCCGCGTACAGGGCGTCGAACTGAAGGCCATC
Source organism: Variovorax sp. M-6 (assembly GCF_052114385.1). NCBI lineage: Bacteria > Pseudomonadati > Pseudomonadota > Betaproteobacteria > Burkholderiales > Comamonadaceae > Variovorax > Variovorax sp. M-6. The sequence goes on from NZ_JBFREQ010000022.1 coordinate 123,002, forward strand.
GTGGGACTTGATCTGGAGGGTGGTGCTCATGGCTTTTCTTTCTTGAAGGAGTCGGAAAACAAGGGGTTCAGGTGCTGCTCTGCGCCGTGAACTCCATCGAATAGAGGGCCGGGTTGTGGATCGAGCGGACGAACTCGACCAGCTGGCCGTCCTCGCTGTACAGCCAGGCCTGGACCTCGAGCACGGGCGTGCCTTCGGGCAGGTCCAGCACTGCGGCCGCATAGGCCGGCAACGCCAGCGCGGTGACCTTCTGGCGCAGGCGCGAGACGCGCAGGCCGTAGACCTGCTCGATGACCTCGTAGACCGAGTTCATCTCCGAATGCAGCAGGGGCCGGATGCCCGACAGCGGACCGCTCACGAACACGCGCGTCCAGGTCGACACCTCGGGGTGCTTGGGCAGGTGGCGGGCGCCCGTGAGCTGCAGCCAGTAACCGGTGGCGCTGGTCTCGCCCGCGAGGCCGGGCTCGTCCGGGTCGGCCACATCGCTGACGTCGTCGATGCGCATGACGGTGTCGCCGGCGAAGCCCAGCGTGTCGCCCAGCCCGTTCATGCGCTGCACATAACCCGTGACCGGCGCCTTGCGCAGGACGCGGGTGCCGATCTTGCGTGCACGCTCGACCATGCCCCAGTCGGACAGCAGCTGCAGGGCCTCGCGCACCGAACCGCGGCTCACCTGGAGCTTCTCGGCCAGCTCGACCTCGGTGGGCAGCACCGCGCCGACAGCGTAGGCGCCCTGCTGGATGGCCTGCGCAAGGTCGTCCGCCAGCCGGCGGTACAACGGCGACTTGGCGGCGGCCACCCCGTCCTCGACGGTGGAGGCGGTCGGTTTTTTTGGAGTGGACTTGTTTTTCAAGTTCGGACTTAATAATTAGGTCCGAATCATAAAACCGTCACATTCAGGGACGCAAGCGTTTTTCCGCCCGTGTCGCCACGATCCACTCGTCGGGCAACGTTCCGGTCACGGACACCGGAAGGAGCGCCGGATCGGGAATGCGCCCGGGGTTGTGGCGCGTGGCCTTTCCCACGGTCCTCCCGAGCCGCGGCAAGAGACCTTTCCAGCGATTCCCAGGAAACGTCCCGGACGTTTTGGAGAACGACGTTCGGGAGTTGGCGAGTAGATTGGGCACAGCCAAAAATGACTCCACAGCGATAGGCGCGAGTCATGGCAAAACCCAACCATCGAGCCATGAGTATCAAGGGCGAAGTCGCCATTCCGTTCGCGCATCCCGTCTACATCCGAAGCGTCCTGGACTGCCTGAACAGTCGCGGCATCCCACCATCGACCGTACTTGCAAGCGCGGGCCTGGCCTGGCAGGAGCTTTGCGACGGTCAGCACCTGGTCGACTTCTCCGTCTTCCGTCGGTTCGTCGCGCATGCCATCCAGTGCAGCGGCGAGCCCGCGCTGGGCTTGATGGCGGGGTCGATGCTCCAGCCGTATCACAGTCCGGTAGGCATCGCTGCGGTGACCAGCGAGAGCCTGGGGCAAGGCCTCCAGTGGGTGAGCCGGCACGCCAGGCTGATCTTCGGCGGCGTGGACTTCCAGGTCGACAACGGCCCCCGGTGGAGCACCCTCAAGGTCAAGCCGATGCGCCCATTGTGTGAAACCCACGTGTTCGTCATGCAATCCATTGTTGGCGCGCATTGCCGTCTGCTCGAGGCGATCCTGGGCCGCCCGGTCGACGAACTCACGGTAGGGCTGCCCTATGCCCGGCCGACCGGCAACGATGTGCCGTGTCTGCGCTACGTCCGACGGGTGGAGTTCGACCAGGAGTGCCTGACATTTCAACTGCCGGTGGAGTTGCTGGGTTCGCCTTCCGTCGCCGCCGATGCAACGGCATTCCTCGAAGCGGCACAGGCTTGCCGGAAGATGGAGTCGGAACTCGGACATGGGGACTTCGTCCGGCGCGTGCGGCAAGCACTGCTCGCACGATTGACGAACAACCCGGATGTGAGCGAACTGGCCTCAGGCCTGGGCGTCTCCGCGCGAACGCTGGTTCGGAGGCTCGCGCAGGTGGGCGTCACCTACTCCGACATCAAGGACGACTTGCGCAAGACGCATGCCGCCTGGTACCTCCAGCATACGGAGCTGTCGATGGAAGCCATTGCATCGCAGCTGGGATACCCCGATCCAACCAACTTCAGCCGCAAGTTCAAATACTGGTACCGCGTCGCTCCGAGCAAGATGCGGCAGGCCCTGCGAAGCGGCCTCCATTGAGGCGCTTGCTATGCCGCAGTGCCCATTCGGCCTGCACTTGGTCGGCTCGCGCCGCGTCCGACGACAGCTTGGCCTTGAAGACTGTGGAGAGCCCGCAAGCTTGCCGGCCTGGTCAGACTCGCGGGGCCGGATCTGGCTGAGCGCTGGCTCTTGGCGTCAGCATCCATGCTGCCGACGTAGCCGATCGTTTCATTGATTCGCGAGAGCATCTCGACGCAGCGCTCTTTCAAGGCAATGCCGCGCGGAGTGAGTCGAACCTTGCGCGTCGTGCGCTCGAGCAAGGGGGCTTCCAATATCGTCTCGAGCCGCGCAATGCTTCTGCTCACGCTCGACTTGTGAATCTGCAATGCATCGGCAGCCAAGGAGAAACTGGCAAACGAAGCGACATACGCAAAGATGCGCAGATCGTTCAGGTCGAACATTCGCTCTGCAATGTGTCTGGACAGGATGTTGTTCTGCATTTGACTCTCCCTTGCCGATCCTTTTTCCGCTCAAGGCGTGAAACTTGTCGCTGATGAAGTGAAGAAGGCCGCCCGGCATGGCCGGGCAGCCTTCGAGACCTACCTGGTGAATCCGGCTTGCGCCGTTTTCAGATCAGAAGGAGTGACGGATACCAAAGTCGTAGCCGGTCGAGCTCTTCGGGGTCAGCGAATGGCCGTTGATGTCGCCGGCGTAATCCGGGCCACCGACCGTCAGGTTGGCACCATTCTTGTTCCGCAGGTAGGCGACGCTGGTGTACAGAGCGGTGCGCTTCGACAGGTTGTGCACGTAGCCGAGAGCGAACTTGTAGGCCTCGGGGTCCTTGAGGCCCGGAGCCACCACGTTGCGGTACTCCACGGCCGAGTAGGACGCGCGGATCAGGCCAGGGCCGACTGGCACGGTCGCACCAAGCAACCAGCCATTGGCACCCGGATCCGACAACCCGGAGGCATCGGCGGGGTTCTTCCAATCGGTCTTCACCTTGTTGTTCGAGTATTCGCCGAACACCTTCGCGACGCCGAAGTCGTACGAAGCACCCAGATTCCACGTATTTTGCGTGGTCGTGGCACCTGCGAAATAGTCATCGCCGATGGTGCTTTCGCCGTAGGCGAGTGCGACATCCAGTGGTCCGTTGGCGTAGCCGACGCGCCCACCGATGTAGCGACCCGCGCGCTGGCTGTCCGGCGCGTCAGGAGTCAGCGCGGCCGGATCGTACTTGTCCTTCTCGTTGAACGCGTACATGACCTGGCCGTAGAAGCCACCCAGGTTCGGCGGCAGGAAGTAGCCGACCGAGTTGCTGGCGCGGCTGTAGTTCTTGTTTGCGACAAAGCCGTTCTGGAAGCTGCCGGGGGTGTTCTTTCCGCTGGCGGTCGAGATCAGGTTGGTACCCACGCCGTTGGTGCCGAACGGATCGAACACGGTGTCGTTCCAGAACGTCGGGGTGTAGTCGCGACCGAGGCGGACTTCACCGAAGTTGCCGGACAGGCTGACCGTCGAACGACGATTGAATTGCAGACCACCGCCGGTAGCCGTGCCGATACCTTCGTCGTTGTTGATGCCGGCTTCGAGCCAGAAGCTGGCAGCCAGGCCGCCACCGAGGTCTTCCGTACCACGGAAGCCAAGACGGCTGGAGTTGTAGCCCGAGCTCGTCAGGGCCGTGCGGCTGGTCGTGGCGCTGCCGAACCGGTTCTCCGACTTGTTCGAGTAGCCGCTGACGGCAGCGTCAACCACACCGAACAGGGTGACGGACGACTGAGCCGAGGCAACACCGGCAACAGCCAGAGCAGCCAGGGCAACTAGAGATTTTTTCATTGCAAGTTTCTCCAAGGTTAAACATAGGGCTCCGGTGCGAAGGGCTCACCGTGA